>DASQJU010000251.1:0-4451 GCA_035630915.1 Allosphingosinicella sp. | reverse complement strand
GCCATGGCGAGCGCCTATATGACGCCCGAACGCCAAGCGCAAAGGCAAGGCCATGGACGAGACGGTTTCCATCCGCGTCAACGGCGCGCATCGCCGCGTGCCGGCCGGGATCAGCGTGGCCGATCTCGCGCTCGAACTCGGCCTGGAGCCGACCAAGGTCGCGGTCGAACGCAATCTCGAGATCGTGCCCCGGTCCACCCTGGACAAGGTCCAGGTTGAGGACGGCGACGATTTCGAAATCGTGACGTTTGTCGGCGGCGGCTAGGCGATCGAGTCGGTGTCGACGGGCGGACGCGGCAGTCGGGCGCCGTAGCGGCCGGCGATCCGCTCCACCTCGTTGAACGTGGTTTCGATCGCCTGGGCGGCCGCCTCGACCTCCTCCATCCCTTCGCCCAGGTTCGATTCGGACTGCGTCCCTTGGGCGCGGTCGACCGCGTCGGCGAGACTGGCCCAGGCGCGCACGTGGAGCTGGTAGGCGTTCCAGAAATCCTCCGGCGCCCGGCCGCGCTCTATGCCGGAGATGATCTCGACGACGTCGCGCGGGCTGAGCCGGTTGGTATCGAGATTGTCGGCGTTGAGGATGCGCTCGATCTCGGTGCGCGCGGCGTCGCCCCGCACGACGATGTCGGGCTGCTGCGCGATTCCCTGCGCCGGAACGAGCAGCGCCGCGAAGGCGAAAGCGAGGAGTCGCAGGATCATGACCACTTTCTAATCCCGCCGGGCGCTTTGCGAAAGTCGGGGTTTCTCCGATGACGATCGGGCCTATATCGGCGCTCCAACCCCTAGCGAACGGATCGAACAGCGTGACCCTGGCCCAGGCCGACACATGGACCGTCGCCGGCAAGACCTTCGCCTCGCGGCTGATCGTCGGCACCGGCAAGTATAAGAGCTTCGAGCAGAATGCGGCGGCGGTCGCCGCGTCGGGCGCGGAGATCGTGACCGTCGCGGTGCGGCGGGTAAACATCTCCGATCCGGGCCAGCCGCTGCTGACCGATTACATCGACCCGAAGAAGATCACCTACCTTCCCAATACCGCCGGCTGCTTCACCGCCGAGGACGCGATCCGAACGCTCCGCCTGGCGCGCGAGGCGGGCGGCTGGGAACTGGTCAAGCTCGAGGTGCTGGGGGAAGCGAAGACGCTCTATCCCGACATGCGCGAGACTCTGAAGGCGACCGAGATCCTGGTCGGCGAGGGCTTCAAGCCGATGGTCTATTGCGTCGACGATCCAATCGCGGCGAAGCAGCTCGAGGAGGCCGGCGCGGTGGCGATCATGCCCTTGGGCGCGCCGATCGGCTCCGGGCTCGGCATCCAGAACCGGGTGACGATCCGTTTGATCGTCGAGGGTGCGAACGTGCCGGTGCTGGTCGACGCCGGAGTTGGCACGGCTTCCGACGCGAGCGTGGCGATGGAGCTGGGCTGCGACGGCGTGCTGATGAACACCGCGATCGCCGAGGCCAAGGACCCGGTGACGATGGCCCGGGCGATGAAGCTCGCGGTCGAATCGGGCCGGCTCGCCTATCTCGCCGGGCGCATGGGGCAGCGGCGCTACGCCGACCCTTCGAGCCCGCTCGCCGGACTGATTTAAGCGCCGAGCGGGCGGAACCCAAGTCCCTGATTCGGGGTTATCTTTACCAGGCGAGCGACGGCACGGTGCCGCCGACGCCGGCAGTGGCGAAGGATGTCCTCATGGGCGAGTTCAACAAGGATCAGGGTCAGCAATCCGACCAGCAGAGCGAGAAGCCGGCTTTCGGTCAGTTCGACAAACAGCAGGGCGAGAAGGGCGAGCAGGGCCAGCAGGAAATGGGCCAGGGCAAGCAGGACGAACTCGCCGGCGCCGGCAAGGAAGCCGCGCAGCAGGGCGGCCAGGAATTCGGCCAGAAGAGCGAAGGCGACCAAGGCGGCCAGAAGGGTGAAGGTGGCACCGGCGGTCAGCAAGAGCAGGGCGAGTTCGACAAGAAGCCCCAGCAGGGCGAAGACAGCGACGATTTCGAGAAGGGCGGGTCGGGCCAGAAGGGCTAACCGCTTCTCCCTCCCAACAACCAACTTGCCGCGGCCGGTCCATCCGGCCGCGGCTTTCGATTGGAACGCGCTCCAGCCTCGGCCATTGAGGGGTGCATGGACGACTTCGCGGCCGCGCGCGAGGAGATGGTCCGCCGCCAGATCGAGGGTCGCGGGATCGCCAATCCGCGCCTGCTGGCGGCGATGCGCGCCGTGCCGCGAGAGGCCTTCGTGCCTGAGCATCTCGCGGAAATGGCTCACGACGACATGCCGCTGCCGATCGAGGCCGGCCAGACGATCTCCCAGCCCTACATCGTCGCGATGATGATCGACGCGGCGGGTGTCGCGCCGGGGGCGAAGGTGCTCGAGATCGGCGCCGGCTCCGGCTATGCGGCCGCGGTCATCGGGCGGATCGCCGACGAGGTGATCGCCATCGAGCGGCATGCCAAGCTGGCCCGGCTCGCCGCCGCGCGGATGGAGCGGCTCGGCTACGGCAATGTCTGGATCGTCGAGGGCGACGGTTCGGCGGGCATGCCCAAGGAAGCGCCGTTCGACGCGATTCTTGCCGCGGCGAGTGGCTCGCACGTGCCCGAGGTGCTGAAGCGCCAGCTTGTCGTCGGCGGGACGCTGGTCATGCCCGTGGGCGAGCCAGGAGCGGTGCAGAGCCTGGTGAAGGTCACCCGCGCGGCCGACGACATCTACCGCAGTGAGGATCTGGGCGCGGTCCGCTTCGTCCCGCTGATCGGTGAGCAGGGCTGGTAAGGCATCCGCGGACGTTCGATCGAAGGCGCGCCAAGCGGAGGCGGGGACGGGACCTATCCGTTTGGGCTTCAGGGCGAAATCGATTATGGTTAACGCGAGCGCCGCCGCGCGCACAGGATCGAGAAAGGACCGGCCAATGAAAGAGCGCATCCTCTTCGCCGCCATCGCCGGGCTGGGCCTGGTCAGCGCCAGCCAGCCCGCTCCCAACGCGCCCGCGCAAAGCGATATGGCCTATCCGGCCTGCTCGCGCACGGTGACCGATCATTGCATCCAGCTCTACGAGCGCGGCGTGCGCACGCGGGACAATATGGCTGCCAATCGGATCGAGATGGCCCCTCAGGCCGCGGATCCGACTCCCGGCGGCGCCGGGGCGACCGCGTCGAACGATCTCCCGCCCTGCACCGCGGAGGTGACCGACAATTGCGAGCAGCGGCCGGTCCGGCTCACCACGCGTGCCAGGCGTGCCGGCGAGCGCGGCTGAACCGCTCAGCGTTCGAGGGTTGAGGAAACGTTTGCGAACGGGCGCGAAAGCGTCTCAAACGCGGTTGCACCGAGCGCGGCGACCAAAGCCAGCGCAAAGACGGCGATCAGTGCGAATTCCATCGTTCCGGCCAGATAGCGACTGGCCTCCACGCGGCCCGCGCTGGCCCGCGCCGGCCGCCGGGCCGCCCCCGGCCCGGCCGGCTCCGCCGAGCCTCCACCGGCGAGCGCGCGCACATTGATGCGTTCGCGGCTCTCGAGGCCGAAGCGGCGGTCCTTGCGCCAGATCACGCGAGCGACGAGCAGGCAGCGGCCGCAGTCGATCTCGACATAGGTCCCGCGCGGCGGCGGAGCGCTGGCCTGAACGAGCAGCCCGCGCGACGAAACGTCGCGGATGCAGACGTCCATCGGCAGGCCGTCGGTGCGCATACGCGCGCGGATCAAGACCTTGCGGCGCGGCTCCCGCGCGACATGCATCGGTGAATCCTCCCCGCATGCCTCATTGCAGGACCTGGCTTAATTGTCCGCGAAGCCCCGGGGCGGCGATTCTACCGGGATCGGGCAACCAGCGCGCGCTGATCCTCGCGGCCCATGCTGAGCAGAATCGGGGCGTCGGACGTCTGTGCTTCCTGGAAATCGGACTTCGAGCGAAGCCCGCGCCATTCGATCGCGATCAGCGCCTGGGCGATCGCGCCGCCGAGCGTGTCGCCCGGGCCGAGCAGGATGATGCGATCGGGTGCATATTCCTTCACCGCCACCTGCATGGCCCGGGTGAAGTCGTAGGGTTGCAGAATCTGGTCGGCGAAGGTGTAACGCCGCAACGCTTCGGCGTTGCTCGCGTACGGCCGCCAGATATGACCGCGGCCATCGATCATCGGGACAATGGGCCCGCCGATCCAGCCGGCGGGCAGATCGAGCGCGCGCTCTGACGAGCCTCTCATCAACGGCGTATGGAATGGGCCGTGATTGACCAGTCGCAGCGGATCGCGCGCCGGAGTCGGCGGGGCTTCGGCGAGCAGAGTTTCGAGCGCTTTCTCGGAGCCGGCGAGCACCATCATGCCGCCGAGCTCGATCGAGACGTAGAGCCCGTCAACGCGCTCGACCAAGGCTAGGACCTGCTCGCGCAGGCCGGGCAGCGGGCGCCAATCCTCGTCGATCAGGGTCAGCAGCACTTGCCCGCCCGGCTCGCCCGCCTGGCTGTTCTCGCCCA
>DASQJU010000250.1:0-4091 GCA_035630915.1 Allosphingosinicella sp. | reverse complement strand
CGCCGCGGCCGAGGAAATAGGCCTGGGCGATATTATACTGGGCATCGGCATCGCCGCGGTCGGCGAGCGGGCGCCAATTGCCGATGGCGAGCGCGTAATTGCCCGCCTGCCACGCCTCGATCCCTGCGCGCACGTTTGGGGCTGCCACCGTCACGGGCGCGGCGCTCGGCGCCGGCGCAGCCGGGGGCGGCGGGACGGGATTGGGCTGGCTTTGGGCGGCGGCCGCGATCGAGACGAACGACGAGGCCAGCAGCCAGGCGCGCATTTTCATGCTCATCGGAAAATCATCCCCTCCACCGAACGGGCCTTTCCCTGGCCTTTAGCGAGGAGAGTTTAACGCCACCTTAGCATGGATATCAACGGCTTCACCATTTCCCATGGCCCGGTCGTTCCGGCCGATTTGCCGCACGCATCGTTAACCAGATCTTAGATGCTTGGGGACCAAAACCCGTGCCGAAAGCTTGGCGGAAGCGGGGAAACGTAGATGCGGGTGCTGGCATTGTCCTCTCAGAAGGGCGGATCGGGGAAGACCACTCTCTCCGGCCATCTCGCGGTGCAGGCGCAAAGGGCGGGCTATGGGCCCGTCTGCCTGATCGACATCGATCCCCAGGGGTCGCTCGCCGACTGGTGGAACGAGCGCGAGGACGAGATGCCGGCCTTCGCCCAGACCACGGTTGCCCGCCTCGGCGCGGACCTCGAGGTTCTGCGCCAGCAGGGCTTCCGGCTCGCCGTGGTCGATACGCCGCCGGCGATCACCATGGCCATCCAGAGCGTGATCCAGGTCGCCGAGTTGATCGTCATCCCGACCCGCCCCAGCCCGCACGATCTGCGCGCCGTCGGCGCCACCGTCGATCTGTGCGAGCGCGCCGGGAAGCCGCTCATCTTCGTCGTCAACGGTGCCACGCCGAAGGCCAAAATCACCTACGAAGCCGCGGTCGCGCTGTCGCAGCACGGCACCGTCGCCCCGGTGACCATCCACCACCGCACCGATTTCGCCGCCTCGATGATCGACGGCCGCACCGTGATGGAGGTCGACCCCAAGGGGCGCTCCGCCCAGGAAGTCACCGAGCTGTGGGAATATATCGCCGACCGGCTCGAGAAGAACTTCCGGCGCACCATTTTCTCCGCGCCCGGACAGATGCCGCACCCGATGGCCCAGCGTCCCGCGTCAGGCTTCGGCCGCCGCGTGATTGGCCAGTAAGGGGAGGCAGCGATGAACGAGGCACGACCCTTCGCATCTCTCTCCTCCGGCCTCCTGGCCCGCAAAGGCACGGCCCGTCCGGCCATGCGCCCGCAGGGCTATGTCGGCGGCTTCGAGGATCTCGGCTGGAACGACATGGGCTACAATTCGGAGCCGCCGGTCGAGGAAGAGCTGCCGGAGCATGTTCCGAGCTCGATCGCCGCGCTCACGCCGTCCCCGCGGGGCGGCAGCGCGCCCGATCAGGAAGAGCCCGAGGTCGTCGCGCAGCAGCGCGCGATCGCCGAGAATTACGACTATGAGGAGGCCGAAGAGGCGGAAGAGATCGAGCAGGAGGCCGAGGCCGCCGAGGAGATCGTGACCAAGGCGCCCGCGCCCGTGGTCAAGCTGCCGAAACGGGCGCGCGAGAGCACGCCCGTGCCCGCCGCCGTGCGCGGCAAGAAGGCGGCCTTCACGCTTCGCCTGGACAGCGAGCGCCACCTGCGCCTGCGCCTGGCGACGGCGGTCACCGGCAGTTCGGCTCAGCTGATCGTGACGGCCGCACTCGATCAGTTCCTCGCGTCCATTCCCGAAGTTGAGTCGCTTGCCGAGCGCGTTCCCGCCTCGGGCAGCAAGCGAAACTGAAAGGCCACCACGCCATGACGAGGACCGCTTTCAAGGCCGCCGCTTCAACCTGCATCGTCGCGATGACGATGGCCGGGTTCAGCAGCCAGTCGGACGCGATGCGGCGCATGAACGATCCAGTTCGCGCGACCTCCCCTGACGACCGCCGCGCCGCCGCGCTGCACGAGCAGGGCGCCCGCGCGCTCCAGGCCGGCCAGATGGACGCCGCGCGCGCAGCGATCGAGCAGGCCGTTGCGCTCAGCCCCCGCGACGCCGGCTATCGCCAGCTGCTCGCCGACATCTATCTCAAAAGCGGCCGCTTCAGTTCGGCGCGTACCACCTATGCCGACGTGCTCGAGCTCGATCCTTCCAACGTCCGCGCGGCGCTCAGCGTCGCGCTGATCCAGATCGCGCAGGGCAATCCGCGCGCCGCGGTGACCAGGCTCGACGACCTCGCCGGCCGTGCGCCTGACGCCGATGTCGGTCTTGCCTATGCTCTGGCGGGCCAGCACGAGCGGGCCATCCGGCTGCTCGAGCGCGCCGCCCGAAGGCCGGGCGCGACGGCACGAATCCGCCAGAATCTCGCGCTCGCCTACGCCATGTCCGGCGATTGGCGGCGGGCGCAGGCCATCGCCGCGCAGGATCTGTCGCCCTCCGAAGTCCCGGTGCGCATGGTCCAGTGGGCGGCGTTCGCCCGGCCCGGCTCCGGGCCGGTCCAGGTCGCCGGCATCCTCGGCGTCACACCGACCGAAGATCCGGGCCAGCCGGTCCGCCTCGCGCTGTCGGGCGAGGCCGCGCCGGCCTTCGCCGAGGTCGCCGCGCCCGAGGCGATTGTCGCCGCCGCCGGAGACCCGCCGGCCCCGGCCGCCGCACCGGAACCTGTTACCGCGCCGGTTCAGGTGGTCGAGGCCCAGCCCACCGAGGCACCGGCTTTCTGGGTGCCGACCGCGCAATCCTATCAGGCTCCCGTCGAGGCGCCGGTCGAGGCCGCGCAGGTGTCGAGCGAGCCGCCTCCGCCCGCGCCCGAAGTTCAGGTGCAATACGCATCGGCCGCGCGTAGCCTCACGACGCCCGAGCCCGCCCTTATCCGCGCCGCCGCGACCCGCGTGCCCGCCCCGATCTTCCACCGTGAGCGTCCGCGGATCACGATCCGCGACGGACAGGCTCCCGTCGTGGTCCAGCTCGGCGCCTTTTCGAACGAGGGCAATGCCGAACGCGCGTGGCTGCAGGTGTCTAGCCGCTACAGCATTTCGCGGGTGCCGCTGACCACGACCATCACTGTCAACGGCCGCCAGTTCCACCGCGTCTCAGTGTCGGGTTTCGCCTCGGCCGGCGATGCGCAACGGCTTTGCGGACAGATCCGCGAGCGCGGCGGCAGCTGCTTCGTTCGCGGTACCGCGGGCGATGCGTCGATCCGCTGGGCCGCGCGCTACGCCAATCCGCGACAGCGCGACGTCTGATCGGAGACTGAGTCAGTCTCCCTCTGAGGGGCGGCGGGTCGGCCAAGGCCCGCCGCCTTTCTAATTTCAGCGCCCGTGCAGCGTCAGCAGGTCCAGGCAAGCCATGCGGATTGCGACGCCGAGTTCAACTTGCTCCAGGATCGCCGACCTTTCGGGATCGTCGGCCAGTGCGCCGTCGATCTCGACGCCGCGGTTCATCGGCCCGGGATGCATGACGATCGCATTCGGTGCATGCTTATTCAGCCGGGCGTGAGTCAGGCCATAGCTGGCGTGGTAGTCTTGGATCGTATCGGGGAATGCCTCTTCCATCCGCTCGCGCTGGATGCGCAGCATCATCACCACGTCGGCGCCGGCGATGCCTTCGTCAAAGTCGGTAAAGACGGGCAGCGGCGTCTCCGCGGGCAGCAGCCCGGGCGGTCCGACCAGCCGCACATTGGCGCCGAGCAGCGGCAGCGCGCGCATGTTCGAATTGGCGACCCGGCTGTGGCGAATGTCGCCGCAGATCGCCACCGTCGCGCCCGCGATCCGGCCCAGCCGGCGCCGGATCGTGAGCGCGTCGAGCAGCGCCTGCGTGGGATGCTCGCCGCGCCCGTCGCCCGCGTTGATCACCGGGCATTCCATTACCGCCGCCACATCGGCCGCCGCGCCGTCGGCCTCGTGGCGGATGACGAGAATGTCGGGGCGCATCGCGTTCAGTGTAAGCGCTGTGTCGATCAGGCTTTCGCCCTTTCGTACGCTCGAGGCGGCGGGATGGAAGTTGGAGACCTGCGCGCCGAGCCGCTTGCCGGCGATCTCGAACGAGAAGAGCGTCCGCGTCGAATTTTCGAAGA
>DASQJU010000249.1:0-11374 GCA_035630915.1 Allosphingosinicella sp. | reverse complement strand
TGCCGATCACCTCGCAGCTGAGGTCGCGGACGCGCAGCCGCTGGCCGACCGGCTCCTCGCGCGGGAACAGGTTCTGCACCACGGTCGAGCCGATCACGCAGACCGCCTTGCCGGCCTGCTCCTCGGGCTCGGTCCAGATGCGGCCGTCGGTCAGCGCCCATTGCTGGGCGGTGAAGAATTGCGAGGTCGTGCCGCCGATATTTGTCGACCAATTGGCCGCGTTGTGGACGGCGAGGCCGGTCGACTGGGCCTGCGGGGCGACCGCCCGGACGCCGGCGACCTGCTCCTGGATCGCTTCGACGTCGGCCATGTCGAAATCGGGCGCCTGCGGCCCGCCGCCGCCGCGGCCGAAGCCCTGGCCGGGGCGGATCTGGAGGATGTTGGCGCCGAGGCTGGAGATCTGCTGGGCGACGGCCGCGGTGGCGCCCTTGCCCAGGGTCACCATCGTCACCACCGCGGCGACGCCGATGACGATTCCGAGCGTCGTCAGGAACGAGCGCAGCAGGTGGCGGCGGATTTCGCGGACGGCGAGGACGACGGTGGTGAAGAACATCAGGCCGGCACCCCCGCCCGCTGCTCGATTCTCTCCACCGTGCCGTCGCGGAAGTGGACGATGGTGCGGGCGTAGGCGGCCATGTCGGGCTCGTGTGTGACCATCAGCACGGTGATGCCGAAATTGCGGTTGAGGTCGGTCAACAGGTTCATGATCTCGAGCGAAGTCTGGCTGTCGAGGTTGCCGGTGGGCTCGTCGGCGAGGAGAACGTCTGGATTGGTGACGATCGCGCGGGCGATGGCGACGCGTTGCTGCTGGCCGCCGCTGAGTTCGGCCGGCGTGTGGTCCCACCAATCCTTGAGGCCGACCTTGTCGAGCGCGGCGAAGGCCGATTCGCGCCTTTTGGCCTTGTCCTCGCCGCGGTAGAGCAAGGGGAGCTCGACATTCTCCAGCGCGTCGGTGCGGGCGAGCAGGTTGAAGCCCTGGAAGACGAAGCCGAGATAGCGGCGGCGCAGCAAGGCCCGCTGGTCGCGGTCCAGATTCTCGACCGGCACGCCCTTGAAGCGGAACGTGCCGGTGGTCGGCACGTCGAGGCAGCCGAGGATGTTCATCGCCGTCGACTTGCCCGAGCCCGAGGGTCCCATCACAGCGACGAAATCGCCCTCGACGACGTCGAGATCGATCCCCTTCAGGGCCTGGAAGGCCATCGCCCCGGCGCCGTAGGTCTTGGTCACGCCGCGCATCGAGATGATCGGCGCGTCAGCCATCTGGCGCCGCTCCTTCGGCCTCGCGCCGCTCGCGCCATTGCCGGCGACGCTCGCGCATCTGCTCTCGCTGTTCCGGAGTCATGCTTTCAAAGAAGGCGCGGCGCTGCTCGGGGGTCATGTCGCGCATGCGCTGCCCGCCAGGTCCGCGTGGTGGCCCTGCGCCGGGCCCTGCGGATGGCCGCGCCCCGTCCGGCCGGGGGCGCTGCGCTTGCGGCTGAGCGGGAGGCTGAGCCGCCTCCGGCTGCCGGGCGGGTCGTTGCTCCTGCGCCGCTGAAGGCTGTGCGCCCGGCCGTTGCGCTGCAGGCGGGACAGCGGCCGGAGCAACCTGGTTGCCGCCCGCCTCGCCTTCGTCCCCGCCGCCGCGGCGACCGCGCCGGCCCGAGCGGGCGCTCTTGTCCTGCGTCTGGCCCGCGGCGAGGCGGGCGGTGATCACGTCCTGGCCGTCGCGCAGGTCCCCGCCGACGATCTCGGTTTCCGAGCCGTTGCTTTCGCCGACGATCACACGGACCGGGGTCGGGGTGCCGTCGGCGCCGAGGACGTACACCGTCTGGCGGCTGCCGCGGCCGATCGAGACTTCGCGCCCGCCGCCCCGGCCGCCGCCGCCGAAGCCGCGGCCGCCGCGTCCGCCGCGCGGGACGAGCACCGAAGTGACTCCGCCCTGCTGGCCGCGCGCCGCCGCCGCGTCGCGCTCCGGCGACCAGCGCAAGGCGGCGTTGGGGACGAGAAGCGCGCCCCGCCGCTCGGCGGTGACGATGTCGGCGGTCGCGGTCATTCCGGGCCGCAACAGCAGCTCCGGGTTCAGCACTGCGAGCTCGGCGGTATAGGCGACGACGCTGCCGCTCGCGGCGGTGGCGTTCGACGCACTCGAGCCCGAGGTGGTAGAGCCCGAGGCGTTGGCGCCGACGTCGATCCGGGTCACGGTCGCCGGGAAGGTCCGGCCGGGCCAGGCGTCGACAGTGAAGCTCGCGCGCTGCCCTTCGTGGACCTGGCCGACATCGGCCTCGTCGACGCGGACCTCGAGCTTCATCGCCGCGAGGTCCTCGGCGATGGTGAAGAGCACCGGCGCCTGGAATGAGGCGGCCACGGTCTGGCCCGGATCGATCTGGCGCGAGAGGACGACGCCGGTCACCGGCGAGTAGATCGTCGCCTTGGAAAGGTTGGTCTGCGCCGATGAGAGCTGGGCGCGCGCCTGGGCGACCTGCGCCTGGGCGGCGGTGACGGAGGCGTTGGCGCGCCGCGCCTCCGCCCGCGCCGCGTCGAGCTCGGTTTCCGAAGGAACGCGGTGGTTGGAGATGCGCCACACCTCCTCCTGTCGGGCGAGGTTGGCGCGCGCCTGGGCGGCCGAGGCCTGGGCGGTCGCGACCTGGGCCTGCGCGGCGGCGAGCCCGGCCTGCGCCTGGGTGATCGTATCCTGGAGCCGGGAGGTGTCGAGCCGGGCGAGCGGCTGGCCGGCGATCACCCGGTCGTTATTGTCCACGAACACCTGGGTGACCAAGCCGGACTGTTCGGAGCCCACCTGGACCTCGTTGGTCGGCTGCAGGTTTCCCGTCGCCGAGACCGTCACCCGCAAATTGCCGCGCCGCACCGTCTCGGTCGCATAACCGCCCGGCGCCGTGCCCATGAAGCATTGCGACAGGAGGAGCAGGACGAGCACCAGCCCGACCAGGCCGACGATGTAGAGCGGCCTTTTGTACCAGGGCCTGGCCGCCGGCGCGCCGAGGAAGACCTCGAGCGACTTCTTGTCGGTCGAGGCCTCGTTGGTGACGGTCGTCTTGCTGACTTCGTTCATCTTTGGCTTCCGATCTGGGGCGAAGCGGCAGGATCCCAGCCGCCGCCCAGGGCACGATAGAGCTGGACGAGCGCGAGCGCCTCGTCGCCGCGGCTAGTCGCCATGCCGTCGCGCGCGGAGACGAGGCTGCGCTCGGCGTCGAGCAACTGCTGGAAATCAGTCAGCCCGGCCCGGTATTGGACGCGGGAGAGGACGGCCGAGTTGTTCGCCGCCTCAAGCGCGATCGCGAACTGCGCCTGGCGCTCGCGCGACGCCCGCAGGGCCAGCAAAGCATTCTCGACGTCCTCGAGCGCGGTCAGCACCGATTGGCGATAGGTCGCGAGCGCGCCTTCCGTCGCCGCCTGCTGCGAGCGTACCTGCGAGCGCAACCGCCCTCCGTCGAACAGGGTCTGGCTAAGGCTCGAGAAGATGCCGCCGGTGATCGCGTCGAGCAGCCCGCCGAGCGAGAAGGCCGAGGTGCCGATATTCCCGCTGAGCCTGAGGTCCGGATAGAGCTGCGCCTCGGCGACGCCGATCCGCGCCGTCTGCGCCGCGAGGTTGCGCTCGGCCGCGCGTACATCGGGCCGCTGGCGCAAGGAATCGGCGGGGATTCCGACCGCGATCTCTTCCGGGCCTTCCGGGATCGGCTTCGCCTCGGAAAGCTCGGCGGTCAGCGCGCCCGGCGGACGGCCGGTCAGCACCGCGAGGCGGTAGGTGGCGCTGGTGAAGCTGTTCTCGATATTGGGGATCGCCGCTGCGGTCTGGGCGCGGGCGGCGCGCGCCTGCTCGGAATCGAGCGACGAGACCAACCCAGCCTGCATCCGCCACTGGGCGATCTGCAGATTGTCGTCGGCGATGCGGAGCGTGTCCTGGGCGAGCGCGAGCCGGTCCTGCGCCAGCCGCGCCTGGACATAATTGGTCGCGACCTCCGCGGCGATCGCCACCTTCAGCGCTTCGCGGTCGTAATAGACGCCTTCGGCATCGGCGCCCGACGCCTCGACGCTGCGCCGGATCCCGCCGAACAGGTCCGCCTCCCAGGCGGCGTCGACGCTGGCGCGGAAGCTGCTCGTGTCGTTGCCGGTGCCGACCGTGCGTCCTCCGGTCGCCTGCGCGCCGACGGTCGGCAGCTGGCCGGCGCGGGACTGGATTAGCGATTCGCGCGCCTGGGTCAGGCGGACGGCGGCCACGGCGAGATCGAGATTGCCGGCGGTCGCCTCGTCGATCAGCCGGGTCAGCAGCGGATCGTTGAGCCGCTCCCACCAGCGCGCGAGATCGGCGGGCTCGGCCTGCGCAGCCCGGCCGTAGAACGTGTCGGGGACGGACAAGGCCGACGGCGCGGGCGGGCGGTAATCCGGTCCGACGGTGCAGGCTGCCAAGGCAAGAACACTGAAGGGGACAGCAAAGCGACGCATAAGCTGCCCCTAGTCAGTGGCGGGTGTCGCGCAAGTATGTTGGTCCCTGCGCGACTTTGTATCAAATTGTCATTCCGCCCCGCCGGACTCAGCCGACGTGCGCACCCATGATCATGCAATAGAGCATCGGCAGCGAGAGGATGAGGTTGGTCCGCGAGGCCATCATCGCCAGGCTCGCCGACTTGGCCTTGGCCTCGTCCGACGCGGGAACGATGCCGAGCGCGCGCTTCTGGTTCGGCCAGATCACCAGCCAGACGTTGAGCGCCATGACGATGCCAAGCCACATGCCGATGCCGATCGTTCGGTAAGGGTCTTCGAGCATCAAAAGGTCGCCGACCGAACCGGACTGGCGGATTTCGGGGAGCAGCAGGCCGAACAGCACGGTCGCGACCGCGGCCCAGCGGAACCAGAAGAGCGCGGCGGGAGCGATGTATTTGGAGACCGCCGGCTTCAGCTCCGCCGGCACCTTGGGCATGGTCGGGATCTGGACGAAGTTGAAATAATAGAGCAGCCCGATCCACAAAATTCCGCAGAAAACATGGAGATAGCGCAGGAACTGGACCCAGTAATTGGCGTCCATCGCTTCGCGGTGAAGCCCGGCCATCGCCGCGATCACCAGGATCACGCCGATCACCAGCGCCATGTGGAAATTGCCGAGAATCTTCGCCATTTCGCTTCCCCCGTTTCGGTTATGAAACGCCTTCTAGCCCAACGCGCGGTCTCAATCGAGACGCCACATGATGCTCTGCTCGAACGGGGTCCAAAGGCCCATGCGCACGCCCGCCTGGCGCAGCGCCCGGCCGGTCCATTCGTTGCAGGTGAGGATGAAGGAATAGCCGCCGTTCGCCTCGTAGAACATGTCGTTGTCCGCGTAGCCGCGGCCGAGGACCGGCATCGGCCGCCCGCCGCGGTCGAGCCGGAAGCGGCGCTGGATGAAGCCGGCGAGGCGCTGATACTGGGCATGGCTGATCCGGATCGGCCGGGTCCATTCGTCTGCCCGTGGATGATCGACGTGGACGACGTGGAGCAGAGTCGGACCGTCGCCGAAGAAGGCCGCGAAGGCGCGCCGCGCGGTGAGGTCGCCCCAGGTCGGCGTGTTCAGATAGAATTCGCGGTTGCCGTAGCCGATCGCGACATGATCGGCGGCGCCCCAGCGCGGATCCTTGAGATGCGCAGGCAGGACCAGGGGCCGCCAATCCATGTCCTGATTGAGCTTCGGCATCACAATCCAGGTGTGGACTCCGTTCGACTGGACGAAGATGTCGACGCCCTCGGCCGGCGGGCGGAAGGCGACATTGGCGGGAACCGTGCCGAGGAAAAGCGCGAGGATGAAATAGGTCAGCGGAATGGCGACGATCCCTGCCACGCCCCGAAGCGCCCAGACCAAAGCCCGCCGCCATGAAACCCGCATTGCCATGGCCTTGTGCTAATCCGCGCGGGCGAGGACAACCAGAGGGCGATGAGGGACCATCTCACCCAGATGTTTCAGGCCGGGATTGCGGCCTGCCACCCGAAAAACGCTCTTCGCGGGCATTTGCCAGCGCCCGGGCCGGCCCGCACGATCCTGCTCGCCATCGGCAAGGCGGCGGCCGAAATGGCGGCAGTGGCGGAGGCCCATTATCCCGACGCTTCCGGCCTCGCGGTGGTCCCGCACGGCACCGAGGCCAGGCCGCGAAAGGTCGATCTGCTCCACGCGGGCCACCCGATTCCCGATCTGGCCAGCGTGGTCGCGGGGAATCTCCTGCTGGCGCTGGCGCATGGCGCGGCGGCGGACGATCTGGTGCTTGTGCTGCTCAGCGGCGGAGCATCGGCCGTCGCCTGCGCCCCTGCCGATGGAATGAGCCTGACCGCCAAGCAGACTCTGATCCGGACCCTGCTCCAATCGGGCGCCCCGATCGCCGATATCAACTGCGTGCGCCGCCATCTCTCCGCAATCAAGGGCGGCCGCCTCGCGCTCGCAGCCGCTCCCGCGCGCCTCGTCACGCTCGCCATCTCCGACGTCACCGGCAATCCGGAGGACATTGGCTCCGGCCCCACCGTGGCCGATCCGACGACCAGCGCCGACGCCCGCAAGATTCTCGACCGCCACCGCCTCGATGCGCCGCTGTCTGAGACGCCGAAAAGCGTGCCCGGCGAATTCCGCATCGTCGCCGGCGCCGACGACGCCCTTCGCGCCGTGGCGGCGGAGGCGGAGCGGCTCGGCTATCGGCCAGTGCTGCTCGGCCAGTGTACCGGCGAGGCCCGCGACGTGGGCCGGGCCCATGCGCAGATTGCGCTGGAGTCTCCACCCGGTACCGCCCTGATCTCGGGTGGCGAGCTGACCGTCACCGTCACCGGCCCGGGCCGCGGCGGCCCCAACACCGAATATGCGCTCGCCGCCGGCCTGGCCCTGGCCGGCCGGGAGGACATTGCCGGTCTCGCCGCCGACAGCGACGGCCTCGACGGCACCAGCGGCGCGGCCGGCGCATTCTTCGGCGGCACTCCGCTGCCCGGTACGGCCGAGGCACTGGCGGCCAATGACAGCGCCCGGGTCGCCGACTTGTTCCTCGCCGGCCCGACGGGCACCAACGTCAGCGACTTGCGGATCATCCTCGTCGGCCCCAGGATTGAACCATGAGCGAATGGACGATCGGGATCATCGGCGGCTCCGGCCTTTACGACATCGCGGCGCTGGAGGACGCGCAGTGGATCGCGGTCGAGACGCCCTGGGGCTCGCCCTCCGACGAACTGCTGATCGGGCGGATCGAGGGCGTGAAGTTCGTCTTCCTCCCCCGCCACGGCCGCGGCCACCGCATTGCGCCGGGCCAGCTCAACTTCCGGGCCAATATCGACGCGCTGAAGCGGGCCGGCTGCACCGATCTCGTCGCGATCTCCGCTGTCGGCTCGCTGCGGGAGGAGCTGCCGCCCGGCCGCTTCGTCGTCGTCGATCAGTATCTCGACCGCACCGTCTCGCGCGAGACGAGCTTCTTCGGCCCCGGTCTGGTCGCCCATGTCTCGCTGGCCGATCCAGCCTGCCCGCGCCTCTCCGCGCTCGCCGCCGACGCCGCGGAAGCGGCCGGCGCGGAGGTCGCGCGGGGCGGCTGCTACGTCGCCATCGAAGGCCCGCAATTCTCGACCCGCGCCGAAAGCCGCCTTTATCGGGCCTGGGGCGGCGACGTGATCGGAATGACCGGCATGCCGGAGGCGCGGCTCGCCCGCGAGGCGGAGCTGCCCTACGCCTCGGTCTGCATGGTCACCGACTGGGATTGCTGGCGCGACGGCGAGGAGGCCGGCGTCGCCGAGATCGTCGCCCGTCTCCACGCCAATGCCGGAACCGCGCGCGGCCTGATCGTTGAGCTGGCCAAGCGGCTGCCCAAGGCGCGTGCCCCCTCGCCGATCGATACCTGCCTAGACGGCGCGATCATAACTGCCCCGGAGGCCCGAGACCCGGCGATGGTGGCGAAGCTCGACGCGATTCTACGCTAGCTCGAAGGGGCGGGCGCGGATCCAGCGGCTGGCGATCAGCTTCTCGCCGCTGGTCACGGGCAGGCCGGCATGGGCGGCATCCGGATCGCGGCTTCCGTCCGGAAGCGCGTTGCGGAACAGGAGGGCGTCGCCGGTACGGCCCTTGAGCTTCGCCCCGGTCTTCATGAACATCGTCTCGCCCCCTTCGTAACCCTCGTTCAGCCAGACGATCATCGTCAGGGTGCGCTGGTTGGCGAAGCCGGGAATGGCGTCGAAATGCGGCTTGTATTCGCCGCCGGGACGATAGCGCAGCACCTGCAGCGGCTCGCCTTGAGCCCAGCCGGTGCCACTGGCCGCGGCAATGCGCTGGTTCAGCGCGTGCACCGCGGGATTCTCCAGCGGCAGGGTGAAGCCCGCGCTGTCGCAGACGCGCACCGGATCGGCGCGCTGCGCGCCCGTCGCCGGATCGACCACGACCGAGGGCGCCAGCATCGGCGCGGCCGCGGCGGCGAGATAGGCGCATTGCTCGGCCGAGAAGAGGCCGCGAAACAGCGTCAGATGCGGCGCCTCGCTCACCACCTCGCCGACCAGGGTCGCCGAAAGGTCCATCGCGCGGATCAGCTCGACCTGGCGGCGGCAGCGCGGATCGGTCCGCGCCAGCCCAGCGAGCAGGCGCAGGCCTTCGCCCCAGTCGCCGCCGCTGGCGGTGAGATTGCAATGGATCACCGCCGCGTCGTGCCGCCCAGCCTCGCCGGCGCGGCCGAAGAGGTCGCGCGCCTCGGCCACCCGGCCGGCGCGAAGCGCGGCTTCCGCCTCGTCGAACAGGGCATCGGCGTCCATGCCTGCTATGTTGCCCGCCCCGCGGCCAGCGTCTAGGTCCGCCGCAATGGACCCGCTCCCGCCTTACGCCAAATTCCTCGGCATCAGCACGCGCCGAGCGGAGGATGGCGAGCTGCAGTTCGTCATGCCCTTCGCCGACGTGGTGCTCGGCCGTCCCGGCTATCTCCACGGCGGCGCCATTGCCGGGTTGCTCGAATTCGCCGCCTTTGGCGCGCTCTACGAAGCGCTTGGCGACGACAAGGCGATCGTGAAGCCGATCAACGTCACGGTGCAGTTCATGCGCGGCGGCACGCAGCACGACACAATCGCCGCCGCCACCGTCACCCGCCTCGGCAAGCGCGTCGCCAATGTCGAGGCGCATGCCTGGCAGGGGGATCGCGCAAAGCCGATCGCCGGCGCGCAGCTCAACGTCTTGCTGAAACGCGCCTAGCCGCCCGCTTTGATCGTCTCGCGCGCGATGACGAGCTGCTGAATCTGGCTCGTCCCCTCGTAGATGCGGAACAGGCGGACGTCGCGATAGAGCCGCTCGATGCCGTAATCGGCGATGTATCCCGCGCCGCCGAAAATCTGCACCGCGCGGTCGGCGACTCGGCCGACCATCTCGCTGGCGAAGTATTTCGCAGCAGCCGCCTCGAGCGTGATCGGCCGGCCCTCGTCCTTCAGCCTCGCGGCCTCGAAGACCAGGGCTTTCGCGGCCATCGCCTCGGTCTTACTGTCGGCGATCATCGCCTGGATCAGTTGGAAGTCGGCGAGCGGCTTGCCGAACTGCTTGCGCTCGACGGCGTAGGCGACGGCGTCGGCGATCAGCCGCTCGGCGACGCCGACGCAGACCGCGGAGATGTGCAGCCGTCCGCGGTCGAGCACGCGCATCGCGATCTTGAACCCCTCGCCTTCCGGTCCAAGCCGGTTGGCGGCGGGCACCGGCGCCTCGTCGAAATTGACGTCGCAGACATGGGCGCCCTGCTGGCCCATCTTCTTCTCGGGTCTCCCGATGCTGACGCCCGGCAGGTCGGCCGGCACCAGAAAGGCGGAAATGCCGCCCGCCCCCTCCCCGCCGGTCCGCGCCATCACCGTGAACAGCGACGCCTTGTCGGCATTGGTGATGAAGCGTTTGCCGCCCGAGAGCCGGTAGACATCGCCGTCGCGAACCGCGCGGGTCTGCACCGAGGCGCCGTCGGAGCCGGCACCGGGCTCTGTCAGCGCGAAGCTGGTTATGGTCTCGCCGCTGGCGATTCCCGGCAGCCAGCGCGCCTTCTGTTTGTCCGAGCCGGCCATGACGAGGCCCTGGCTGCCGATCCCGACATTGGTGCCGAACACCGAGCGGAAGGCCGGCGTCGTCCGCCCGAACTCGAGCGCGACGCGCACCTCCTCGGACATGGTAAGCCCGAGCCCGCCAAATTCCTCCGGGATTGAGAGGCCGAACAACCCCATCGCGCGCATCTCGGCGACGATTGCGGCGGGCACCTCGTCATCGTCCGCGACCCGCCCCTCCAAAGGCCGCAGCCGCTCCGCGACGAAGCGGCGGATCGTCTCGATCAGGGCGTCGAAGGTTTCGGGGTCGAGAGGCACAGGCGAACTCCGGACTCAGGGATCCTGGTAACCCAGCGCGCGCACCTCGGCGCCGCGCGGGTCCTTCGCGAAGAACAGGCCGCCGCGCCGCGCCGAGCGGCCGGGCACATAATCGATCGTCGCCGTGCTCGTCTCGCCATCGGGCAGCTTGCCCTCGATCGTTACCTGCGCGGCCGTGACGGCCGAGAGGTTGCGCGCCTCGAACTCGAGCAGGAAGCCGGCCCCGGCCGGCTGCACGCGAGTCACGGCGATCGCGATGTCGGGCGTCATCTCCGCGCTGCCGTTGAAGGCGTCGCGGGCGATCACCGCGGTGACTCCAAGCGTCAGGAGCAGGCCGAGCGCCGAGGCTATCCATTCGAGCAGGGGCGGCGGCTTCGCCTTGGACTTGGCTTTGGTCATGGCCATGATCCTATACCACCAGCCGCGCGATTGCCGCGCCGAGCGCGCCCGGGAAGGCGATCACCGCCGTCGTCGCGGCGATCTGGTCGACCGCCGTGCCGTCGGTCCGGCCGAAGGTCCAGAGCACGAACAGGCCCACCGCGAGCGCGATGCCGTAGCCGGGGATGGTATAGGCGAGAAAGGTGTGCGCCGGGCTGCGGTCGGCGGGGTGCTCCTCCTGGCCCGCAAAGCCGAGCCGGTAGACGAAGAGATGGAGCAGCAGCAGCGAGACGAGGATCAGGCCGAGCAGCTTCCAGGTCGACATCATGTAGGCGATCAGCACCATCTCCTCGGTCGGGGCGACGTTGAAGGCCATGAACAACGCGCCGGCCATCATCAGGAAGAGCTGGCCGCCATAGCCGGCGCCGCGCACCGCCGCCTCCTGGTCGGCGGGCTCCGCGCCGCCGCCGCTCAATTGCTTGCGCGCGATCATCGCGCCGAAGCTCGCCGGCACGCTCTGGATGGCGATCTTGCCGGCAATCTCGTCGAGCGGCATCGAGGTGTCGACGATGGCCATCAGCCAGAGGATCGCCGCCGCCCCGATGATGCCGACGCCGCAGGCCGCCAGCGCGTCCATCACGTCCTCCGCCAACGTGTCGGTGCGCTCGAAGCCGCCGAAGCGCGACAGGCCGACGAGAATGAC
>DASQJU010000248.1:0-9985 GCA_035630915.1 Allosphingosinicella sp. | reverse complement strand
CGATATGGTCGACCAGAACCACGCGCCGAAATCGACCGCCCCGGCCGGCGGTGTCGTGCCGATGAACTGGATCTCCACCACCGGGCGCAGGCCATAGGCGCCCATGCCGATGGCGGCGGCGACGATGCCGCCCTCGGCGATCGGCGCGTCGAACACGCGGGTCTTGCCATATTTCTTCTGCAGGCCCGCGGTGACGCGGAAGACGCCGCCGAAATAGCCGACATCCTCGCCGAACACGACGATATCGGAATCGCGCGCCATCATTACGTCGTGGGCGTCGTTCAGCGCCTCGATCATGTTCATGACGCTCATTTGCCGCGCCTCATCTCGGCCTTGGCGGCGTCGCGCTGCTCGGCGAGATGCCAGGGCAGATCGGCGAAGACGTCGTCGAACATCGAATCGACGTCCTCATAATGGCCGTTGCCGAGCGTCCCCAGTTTCTCGGCTTCCTTCTGCGCGGCGCGGACCTCCTCGCCGAGCTGGGCCTCGAGCGCCGAATGGCGCTCCTCGTCCCATTCGCCGAGGCCGATCAGGTGCGCCTTCAATCGCGCGATCGGGTCGCCGAGCGGCCATTTCGCGCCGGCGTCCTTCGGGCGATAGGCGGTCGGGTCGTCCGAGGTGGAGTGACCCTCGGTGCGATAGGTGAAGAGCTCGATCAAGGTCGGGCCCAGGTTGGAGCGCGCCCGGTCGGCCGCCCAGCGCGTCGCGGCATAGACCGCCAGCGCGTCGTTGCCGTCGACCCTGAGGCCGGCAATGCCGTAGCCGACCGCGCGCGCCGCGAAGGTGGTGAGCTCACCGCCGGCGATGCCGCAGAAGCTCGAGATCGCCCACTGGTTGTTGACCACGTTGAGGATCACCGGTGCGCGGTAGACGCCGGCGAAGGTCACCGCATTGTGGAAGTCGCCTTCCGCCGTCGCGCCGTCGCCGATCCAGCCTGCCGCGATCCGGCTGTCGCCCTTGATCGCGCTGGCCATCGCCCAGCCGACTGCCTGCGGATATTGCGTGGCGAGGTTGCCGGAGATGGAGAAGAAGCCCTTCTCCCGGTCGGAATACATGATCGGCAGCTGGCGGCCTTTGAGCTTGTCGCCCTTGTTCGAGTAGATCTGGCACATCATCTCGACCAGCGGATAGTCGCGCGCCACCAGCAGACCCTGCTGGCGATAGGTCGGGAAGCACATGTCCTCGGCGTCGAGCGCATGCGCCGCGGCCACCGCCACCGCCTCCTCGCCGAGCGACTTCATGTAGAAGCTGGTCTTGCCCTGCCGCTGGGCGCGGAACATGCGTTCGTCGAACACCCGCACCATCAGCATGTCGCGCAGCATGCGGCGGAGCTTCTCGGCATCGAGCTTCGGATCCCACGGCCCGACCGCCTTGCCGTCGTCGTCCAGCACCCGCACCAGCGTGAAGCAGAGCGAATGGGTCTCGGACGCAGCCGCCGCGATGTCGGGGCGCGCCGCGCTCCCCGCGGCGGGAATCACGATGCCGCTGAAATCGATCGCGTCGCCGGGCCGCGCCTCGGGCTCGGGAACGTGAAGGGAAAGCGCAGGCTGGTTGCGGCGCTTTTTGTCGCTTGTCATCCTCAGTCTGCGTCCTTCTGCGGCGCGCCTCCCTTGGTATGAACGAGGCTTCTAGTCAATTTCTCCGGTGGATTGCCAATTCGCCGCGAGGGTGGGACATCGGCTGCATGAACAATCTCAAGCTCTGGCTGCTCGCAGCACTCGCCGCTATCGTCGCCGTCCCGGCCCTTGCCCAGCCGACGGCCTATGTGATGCGCCATTTGGAAAAGGCCGAGGGAAACGATCCCGCGCTCTCCACGCTCGGCACGCGCAATGCTGCGCGCCTGCCGGCTCTGCTCGGCACGGCCCTGCCCTCCGTCATCTACGTCAGCACGACGCGCCGGGCGCGTGAGACGGCCGCGCCGCTCGCCATCGCCCTCGGGCTGACTCCGAAGACCTATGACCCGCGCGACACGCCGGCGCTGGTCGCACGGGTTCGGGCCGAGACAGGCACAATCCTCATCGTCGGCCACAGCAACACCGTGCCCCAGATCGTCGAGGCGCTCGGCGGGACGCGGCCTGCCGATATTCCGGAGACGCGGTTCGGCGACATCTGGCGAGTCGATCCCGACGGCAAGACGACGCAGATCAGAATCGATGCGCCGCGCCGCCAGTAAAGCCCGCGCTTTTTCTTGAGAATCCCCCCGATCAACTGGACTCAACGGCACTATTGAGTCACCATCCTCGGCGCGGGAGCATTCGCTCGTCGACTCCGACAAGGATGGACGACTTTATGGGCGGGGAAGAAGTCGACAGGGACATTGTCACGCCGGTGAGTTCGCCCGGCCCGATCGCCGCCTTTCTTCAGGGGCCGCGCTTCTGGAACGGCGTCGCCGGCCTCGTCGGCATGCTCGCCCGCAACAAGCCCATGCGGCTAGGCAAGCGCGTGATCGCCGCGCGCCACGCGCATGTCAGCGAGCTTCTGCGCCGCGACCTCGATTTCGGCATCGCCGAGGTCAACGAGACCAAGATCGTCGAGGTCAACGAAGGGCCCTTCATACTCGGCATGGACCGCTCCGAAGTGCTCGAGCGCGAGCGCCGGGCGCTTTACGACTCGCTTGCCGCGGTCGACATGGACGCGTTGCGTCGCGCCGCCGAGGCGGAGATCGACGAGCGGCTCGAGGCCGTTCCTGCCGGCGGCGAGATCGACGTCGTCGGCGACTATGCCCGGCCGGTCGCCGCCCATACCGCCCAGCGCCTGTTCGGCATCACCGGGCCGAACGACCAAATGTTCATGGAGGTGACCCGCTCGGTCTTCGGCCACACCTTCCTCAACCAGGCGAACAACAAGGCAGTGCGCGAGCGCGCCATCCGCGCCGGCCATTACATGTCGGGCTGGTTCCGCGACGAGATCGCCAGCCGCCGCGCGAGCGGGGAACTCGGCGACGACATGATGGGGCATCTGCTGCGCCAGGGGATCGTCGACGATGACGGCGCGCGCCGTACCTTGGGCGGCATGCTGGTCGGCAGCGTCGACACCACGGCCACCTGCGTCGCCAAGATCGTCTGGCTAGCGGGCCGCAACCGGGATCTCGCGCTCGGCATCCTCCGCGACCTCGGCAACCTCGACCGGCTCTACGGCTGGTGCAACGAGGCGCTGCGCTGGTGGATGCACAATGCGCTGGTCGTACGCCACGCGCTCGCCGACTGCGACCTTGCCGGCTGCGCGGTCAAGAAGGGCGACAGCGTCTTCGCCATGACCATCGCCGCGATGCGCGATCCGAGTGTCTTTCCGGAGCCCGAGCGGCTTCGGCCCGACCGCGATCCCGCGACCTATCTCCACCTCGGCGCCGGCCTCCACCCCTGTTCAGGCCGGCCGGTCAACCGCTTCCAGATTCCGCTGCTGGTCGCGGGCCTGGTGCGGCGCGATCTGGTGCGCGTGGGGCGCGTCCGCTGGGCCGGGCCGTTCCCGCACAGCCTGCCGGCGGTCCTCGGGGAGGGGCAGAAATAATGGATTCGATGATTACCATCGTCGCGCCGGTGCGCGGCAGCGACATCGCCGCGCTAGATGCGCGCATCGATGCGCTCGCAAACCCGTGCAACGACACGGTCCGGGAGGCGCTGGACAAGACCGACCCGGACGGCGGCGGCACCCATTTCATGAGCCTCCATGCCATCGCCGGCGGGGACGGCGAGGACGGCCACCTCGTGTTCGAGTTCACCGCCGACGGCGACCGCGCGACGGCGCTGAAGCGGATCGACAGAGCAGTCGGTGCCGAGCTGACGCCGGTCTTCGCCATGGCCCGCGACTGGCGCGACAATGTGAGCCTCGTCTCCTATCTCGATCGCCACGTCATCAAGGTCGGCTCGGGGCTGTTCGACCCTCCGGGCCTGTGCTTCGCGGGCACGCCGCGGATGAGCGTCACAAGGATCCTCGACGAGGCCAAGCTGGCCAAGTTCGTCGGCCCGCTGGTCGACAACGGCCAGCCTGATCTGCGCGCGGTCGACCGGCTTGCCGCCATCCGCCGCGCGGTTGCGGCATCGCCGTTCGAATGGGCGCTGAAGCCGCCGCTGCCGCCGGGCCGCGAAGGGCGCGAACCGGCACCCGGGTGGCTGATCCCGGCACTCGCCTGGCCGCTCGTCCGGACCTATTTGTGGCCGTTCGGGATCCTGTTCGCGTTGCTGTACGCGGCGTTCATGCTGATGGGCTGCCCCTGGCTCGGATCGGCCATCGCCGCGCTCGCGGTAACCGCTGTGCTGCTGGTCGCCGCACTGGTCTATCTCTACGTCGGCCTGCGCAGCCAGGAGAAGAGCGACTGGATCGACAACCGCGCCATCGATCGCGCCACGATCACCGAGATCGGCAAGCGCGAGAATCATTGCGCCCAGAACCACATGATCTCGGTCACCACGCGCAAGCCCGGCGCGGTGCGCTGGCTCACGCTGCGGCTCGCCTTCTGGCTGATCGGCATGTTCGCGACGAAAGTCTATCGCGAGGGCTTCCTCGGCGGCATCTCGACCATCCACGCGGCGCGCTGGATCACCATCCCGGGCACCCGCAAGCTGGTCTTCTTCTCCAATTTCGGCGGCAGCTGGGAATCCTATCTCGAGGATTTCATCACTCGTGCCCATGCCGGGCTCACCGCCGTCTGGTCCAACTCGGTCGGCTTCCCCCGCGCCAACAACCTGTTCCAGGACGGCGCCACCGACGGCGAGCGCTTCAAGCGCTATGCGCGCGCCTCGATGCAGCCGACCCGCTTCTGGTACAGCGCCTACCCTCACCTCACCACGGACCATGTGCGCTGCAACGCGGCGATGCGGCGCGGGCTCGCCGCGGCCCTCACCAACGACGAGGCGATGCAGTGGCTGGCACTATTCGGCTCGGCGCCACGCCCCGACGCCAAGCTCGAGACCAACCAGATCCAGAGCCTGGTGTTCGGCGGGCTCGGCTTCATGCCGCATGGCGCCTGCCTGCTTTACAGGCTGCCGGAGGACAGCGCCAAGGCGCGCGCCTTCATGGCCGCGATCAACGAGCACATCGCGTTCGGCGACGGCCGCAAGCTCAGGCGCCGCGCCGTTTTGACGGTCGCACTCGGCGCCGGCGCGCTGGAAAAGCTCGGCCTACCTGACAGCTGCCTGCGCGGCTTTCCCGCCGCCTATCTCGAAGGGATGAGCACCGACACGCGCGCGCGCATACTCGGCGACTTCAACGAGGAGGCTCCCGACCGCTGGCAATGGGGCGATTCGCGCTACGACCTTGCTCTGCTCGCCTACGGGGTGACCGAGCATGCGGTCGACCGGCTCGAGGGGGTCGTCGCAGCCCACGCCGAAGAGAACGGCCTCGAGCCCCCCCACCGCATCCCGCTCGTCCCGGCGAAGAAGCCGGCGATCGAGCCGTTCGGCTTCGTCGACGGAGTCTCGCAGCCGGTGATCCGCGGCTCCTACCAGAGCTACCGCAAGAACGACCCGATCCACCTCGTCGAGCCGGGCGAGTTCGTGATCGGCTACAAGGACAATCGCGGCAATTTCCCGCCCGAGCCCGAGCTCAATGCGCTGGCCGACCCCGATAACGTCCTGCCCGTCGCGGAAAAGACCAACGCCTTCGGAAATACAATCGTCGAGGCGCCGCGCGCGATCGGCCGCAACGGCACCTATCTCGTGATCCGCCAGCTCGAGCAGGACATCACGAGTTTCTGGGATTATTGCTGGTCCGAATATCGGCGGCTCAAGGATCGGCTGCCGCCGCCCTATGACATCCGGCCCGATTACATCGCCGCCAAGCTGATCGGCCGCTGGCGCGACGGCTCCTCGCTGGTCCGCAATCCCTATTATCCCTACGCCAAGGAGCAGAAGAAGGAGGCCGTTCGCCAGGCGACGCGCGAGACGGCCGAGGCGGCGGAAGAGCCACCCAAGCCGGGCGAAACGCCGGCTGATGGCGAAACCGCCGCGCCAGCCGAGGTTGAAAAGGCGCTGGAGACGTCCCGGCCGGCGACTAAACCCGCCGACCATCAGGAGATCCCGACCCCGGCCGAGCCGAGCACGCGCGGCGACAACGACTTCCTGTTCGGGGTCGAGGACCCCCAGGCGCTGCGTTGCCCCTTCGGCGCCCATGTCCGCCGCGCCAATCCGCGCGACTCGCTGGCGCCGGGTTCGATGGAGCAGGTCTCGATTTCCAACCGCCATCGCATCTATCGGGTCGGCCGCCTCTACGAGCCCAAGGAAGGCGGCAAGCCCGGCCTGCTGTTCATGTGCCTCAACGGCGACATCGAGCGGCAGTTCGAGTTCATCCAGCAGACCTGGCTGGTCAGCCCCGCCTTCCACGGCCTGGCCGGCGAGCAGGATCCGCTCAACAGCAATGGCGGGGCGGGATCGACCGGTTATCTAGTGCCGAGCCAGGACGGGCCCGTCCGGCTCAAGCCCCTGCCGCGCTTCGTGAAGACGCTGGGCGGCGGCTATTTCTTCATGCCCGGCCGCGCGCTTCTGGAGTATCTCGGCGGGAAATAGCCTACTTCGTCATTGCGAGGAGCGGAGCGACGAAGCAATCCAGCTCTGTTCGAAGGCTGGATTGCTTCGCTACGCTCGCAATGACGCGGCCATGATCAAAGATCGATGCACGAGGCGATCGATTCGAGCTTGCGGACGCGCTCCTTCAGGTCCGCCACCTCGATCATCTCGCCGGCGGGGCTGCGCCCCTCGTGCCGCACGGCCCCGGCCAGTTCCAGCTTGCGGATCTCCAGCCAGCCGGCCCATCCCCTGAGCCCGGCAAAGGTGGTGATGCCGAGGCCCGCGAGCCCGAAGCTCGCCAGGGTCAGCATTGTCATTGCGTCGGTCATCTCACTTCCTCCCTTCGACAGATTTCGCTTCTGCGCTCCCCTCAGCGCAGCTCCTCGATCTCGCGCGCGAGCTTGCTGTTCGAGCTCGTCACGTAGGTTTCGATTTCCTGCATACGGCGATCGAGGTCGCGCATCCGCTCGCGCGTTTCCTCACGGCTGACGAGCCGGTTGCCCGAGGCGGACGGACGGTTCAGTCCGCGCTTCGGTTGGCCAACTGCAGCGAGCACGCCGTAGGCGATCAGGAACAGCGGAAACTTGATCGCGAGCGCCGCCAGGACGAACGCGATTCGAACAATCGTCGGATCGAGCCCCAAATGGTTGGCGATCCCGGCGCAGACGCCGGCGATCTTGCCGTTCTCGCGGTCGACGGCGAACCTGGTGCCACGGATATTCATTCTTTCCCTCCTGGATCCCGGCCACCATCGGCCGGCGACAAAAGCCTGTCCTCGTGCTCTCTGCGCGGGCGGCGCGCGATCGGCGTCCGCTCCTCGGCGGAGACGGCGCGCTCGAGCACCTCGAGCCGCGAATCCATGCGGTCCATCAGCCGCCACATCTCCTCGAGCTCGCCCGGGCGCTCCTCGCGGTCGCGGCGTCGCTGCTCGCGCACGCGACGCGACGGGCGAACCATCATGTAGACGATCCAGACCACCAGCGTGGTGGCGACGATGCTGCCGACGATCGAGGCCACATCGATGATGTCCCTGAAGTCGGCGCCGTTGATATGGATGCTCATGCCGCGATCCTCCGCTGCTTCATGGCCTCCAGCTCGGCATCGACCCGCTCGGCGACCTTCAATTCGGCGATCTCGTCCTCGAGCGAGCGCGGGGCGGCCAGCGCCAGCACCTCGGCCTGGCCCTCGGCGTAATCGGCCTCGCGCTCGAGCAACTCGAAATTGGCGAAGGCGTCCTGGGTGCGCCCGCCGGCATACATTTCGCGCATCCGGATCTGGTTGTGGGCGGTCTCGACGCGGGTGGCGATGGCGCACTGGCGGGCGCGGGCTTCGCGAAGCTTGGCCTGCAGCTTGGCGATGTCGGCCTCATAGGCCCGCAGCGTCTGGTCGATCAACGCGATCTCGTCCTCGATCTCCTCGCCGAGGTCGGTGAGCTTCTCCTTCTCGACCAGCGCCAGGCGGGCGAGGTCGTCGCGGCCCTTGGAGAGCGCCAGCTCGGCGCGCTCGGTCCAGCTCGCCTGCAGCGCGGCGAGCTGCTGCGTCTGGCGGCGCTTTTCCTTCTGGTCCGCGATCGACCGCGCCGCGGCGGCGCGCACCTCAACCAAGGTCTCCTCCATCTCCATGATGATCACGCGGATCGTCTTGGCGGGGTCGTCCGACCGGTTGGTCAGATCGATGACGTTGGCGGCGATGATGTCGCGGGTTCTGGAAAAGATGCTCATTTTAAGACGCTCCAAGAGGTAGAAATTGGCGGAGGCCGGGTGGCGAGCCAGGGGGAGGGCTGCGACCCGGCCGTCCGCCGCGGCTTAGGCGTGGGCCTGAGCCGAAGTCTGGACCTGGGCGATCTGGCTGGCCTGGACCGGGCCGATCGCGGAGCTGAGGAACATGGTCGAAAGAACGATGGCGCCGATCGCGGCGGTGACCGTCTGCGAGATGCTGGTGTTGAACATTTGAAGTCTCCCTGAAACCGAATGTGAAGCTGATGCCCCAAGGATTGCATCAGCCGTGCCAAACGGATTTTTCCGCAGAAATCCGCCATTTTTCGACGGCTGCGGGTCAGATCAGGGGATCAAGGAAACGCCGCGAGTTGGCGCAAATTCCCAATTCTTAGCGGACGATTATGAAGTCCGCTTTGCGCCGGCGCTGGCCGCTGTCTTTGCGGGTCGCCTCAAGCAGCCTGGCACCGGCCATGAACACCGCGCCGGTGCAGGCCGCGAAGAGCAGCCAGCCGCCCCACCCGGGATAGGTTTGCAGATAGTGGAAGCCCCGTTCGGACGCCCCCAGCCCGAGCGCGTAGATCACGGCGCAGGCCTCGAGGCGGGTCTTGATGACGAACAGGCGCGCGATCTTTCTCAACATGCGAAAATGAGAGCAAGATGCGGGCCAATGGCGGAATTGCGTGGGGAGCGATGCTTAACGGGTAAGGATTTGTAAACCATACCGACGCTTTCGCGCCGGAGGCCTTAC
Organism: Allosphingosinicella sp.; assembly: GCA_035630915.1. Taxonomy (GTDB): domain Bacteria; phylum Pseudomonadota; class Alphaproteobacteria; order Sphingomonadales; family Sphingomonadaceae; genus Allosphingosinicella. The sequence goes on along the minus strand of DASQJU010000248.1, from coordinate 1,019 downwards.
GAAGGGCCGGGTAGCGGGACCGAGGGACCCGCCGGAGTGGGCGGCTGCGGCTGGCCCGGCCGGCCCAGACTGTAGGTCAGCGCGAATTTGACCCGCGGTCCGTCGGACCAGTTGGTCTGACGGGTGAGCGCCGTATTGGAGATGGTGCTCCGGCGGAACTCGGTCGGCCCAAAAATGTCCTCGAGCGTCACGATGCTCGACAGGCGATCGGTGAGGGCATGCGACCAGGTCGCGCCAGCGCGAAAGAAGGAGGAGTTGCTGACCAGGCCATCGTCATAGGGGCCCGAATAGTTCAGCGTGACGGTAACGCGGTCGGCGCCGCGGCGGCCGTCCTGCCCGTCGCGATAGTCGACCTGCGCCGTCGCGGAATAATTGGTGGTGTGCTGGGTCGCCAGGATACCGAAATCGCGCTCGATACGCCGGTCGAGCAGATTGGCGTTTATCGAGTAGGTGAAGCCGCGGGCGATCGGCCCCTGGGCGGCAATGGCCGCTCCGATGTCGGTCCGCTCGCCGACATTGACCGGCTGGTTCACCAGAACGCCGTCGTCGGTCAAAGTAGCGAGGTTCGAGAAGAGGTTCTCGGTTCCGCGGTGGAACAGCGTCAACGTGACCGTCTGGCCCTCAAACTCGGCGCGCAGCTTCGCCTCGATGGCGTCGGTCAGCTCGGGACGAAGGAAAGGATTGCCGGCGAACGCGGTCGTCGCGTCGGAAAAGCGCAGCGCCGGGCTGAGCTGCTGAATCTGGGGCCAGGAGACTCGGCGTGAGTAGCTCAACGTTCCGGTTAGCCAGCGCGCCAGCCGCCGTTCCATATGCAGGCTCGGAAAGAAATGAGCGTCGCTCGGTCCTTCGCCAAGCGTGGGATCCGCGAAGTCGTAGTCGCGGCTTTCGATCCGGAAGCCGGCGAGCACGGTCCCGCCGAGCAGGCCGAACTGAAAGCTCGCATAGGAGGCGACCTCGAGCGTCGTCCCGTCGACCGTCGAGGCCGGCGGGAAGGGGTTGCCGCCGAGGGGAAGGTCGCC
>DASQJU010000247.1:0-3206 GCA_035630915.1 Allosphingosinicella sp. | reverse complement strand
ACCCTGTCCGACCGCGTCGAGCGCAGGTCGGGCGAGGGGGTTGGCATGATACAGGCCAGAGGCCCGCTCCCGATGGCCGGCGCACGCTTCGTCGAACCCGTCGAAAGCGATTGCCTCCCCGTCTCGCTCTTCGGCGCGGGCCATGTCGGGCGTGCCATCGCCGAACGCGCGGCCGGCCTGCCGCTCCATCTCGCCTGGTACGACAGCCGCCCCGAAATGGCCGAGACGCCCGGCGTCGTGCTCGCCGACGAAGCGGCGATGGCGGCGCAGGCGGCCGAGGCAGACGGCGCGGTCGTGATCATGACCCACGATCACGGGCTCGATTATCGACTTACCGCGGCCGCCCTCGCGGGCCGCGCGCACTTCGTCGGCCTGATCGGTTCGAAGACCAAGCGCGCCCGCTTTCTCTCGCGGCTGGAGAAGGAGGGTGTGGATGCGGCGCGGCTGACCTGCCCGATCGGCCTGCCAGGCATCGAAGGCCGCGAGCCCGAGGTGATCGCCATCGCCGTGCTCGCGCAGTTGCTGACGCTGCGGAACGCCGCATGAAGGCCTTCCGCGGCGAGATATTGTGCGTTGCCGAGGATCCGGCCGTCGCCGGCGCCGAGGCGATCCACCATTTCGAGGACGGGCTGCTGGTGGTGGAGGACGGCCTGGTCGTCTTCTGCGGACATCATGACGAGAAATTCGCCGATGTCCCGACCGAAAAGCTCGACGGCTTGATCGTCCCCGGCTTCGTCGACGCGCACGTCCATTATCCCCAGATCGAGCGCATCGCCTCGCACGGCGAGCAGCTCATGCAATGGCTCGAGCGCCACATCTTCCCGGCCGAAAAGGCGTTCGCGGACCGGGCCCATGCCGATTCGGTCGCCGCCTTCTTCCTCGACGAGCTGCTCCGCCACGGCACCACCAGCGCGCTGGTTTTCGCCACCGTCCATGCGGGCTCGGTCGATGCCCTGTTCGAAGCCGCGCTCCATCGCGACATGCGGATCGTCTCCGGAAAGGTATTGATGGACCTGGGCCCGGAGGGCCTCTCCGACACGGTCGCGTCCGGTCGCGCCGACACCGAGGCGCTGATCGCCCGGTGGCGCGGCCGGGGGCGGCTCGGCTATGCGGTCACGCCGCGCTTCGTACCCACCTCCAGCAGCGAGCAGTTGTCCGACGCCGGCGCTTTGGTCGCTGCACACCCGGACGTGCTGATGCACACCCACCTCTCCGAGAATCTGGGGGAGATCGCATTCGTCGGAGAGCGCTTCCCGGACGCCGCCGACTATCTCGACGTGTACGACCGGTTCGGCCTGGTCGGGCCGCGCTCGGTCTTCGCCCATTGCGTCCACATGAGCGACCGCGCGCTGGGGCGAATGGCCGAAGCGGGCTCGGGCATCGCCTTCTGCCCGACCAGCAACATGTTCCTCGGCTCGGGCCTGTTCGATCTCGCCCAGGCCGATCGCCACGGCGTCGCCATCGGCATCGGCACCGATATCGGCGCCGGGACGAGCCTCTCGGTGCTCCACACGCTCGGCGAGGCCTACCGGACCTGCCAATTGCGCGGCTCCAGCCTCGACCCCTTCCGCGCGCTCCACCTCGCCACCGCCGGCGGGGCGCGGGTGATGGGCATCGCCGACCGAGTCGGCGCGCTTCGGCCCGGCCAGGAAGCCGATTTCATCGTGCTCGACGAACGCTCCACGCCCCTGCTCGCGCGCCGCTGCGCCGGCGCTTCTCTGCACGACAGGCTGTTCGCCTTGCAGGTGCTCGGCGACGACCGCGCTATCTCCGCGACCTATTTGCGCGGCCGCCGCGCTTATGAGAGGGAGCGGCGATGAAGATTCTCTTTTTCGGCCGGCTCGCCGAGAGCCTCGGGCGCGAAGTCGAGTTGGCGCTCCCGGAGCCCGGCTGCACAGTCGCCGAGCTGAGGCTGCGGCTCGGCGGGGCTGTGGCGAGCCCGGCCGTGCGCGCCTGCATCGACCGGGCGATGGTTCCCGAAACCACGCGGGTGCTGCCGCACCACGAAGTCGCCTTCGTCCCACCATTGTCGGGAGGGTGAGATGCAGGTGCGGCTGGTCCAGGGCCCGTTCCGGCCGGACGAGGAGCTGGCGAGCTTCATCGCCGGCCTCGAAGGCGATGGCGCGGTGGTTAGCTTCATCGGTCTGGCGCGCCCGGCGGACGCCGAGGGGCATGAGGTGACCGGCCTGTTACTCGATTCCTATGCCGGCATGACCGAGGCCTCGCTGGACGGGATCGCGCGGGACGCGCTGGCACGTTTCCCGGTCAGCGCCGTGCGTATCGTCCACCGCTGCGGCGCGATTCTACCGGGCGAGGCGATCGTCTTCGCCGCCGCGGCGGCGCCGCACCGCCGCGCCGCCTTCGAGGCGGCGGACTATCTGATGGACCGGCTCAAGACCGACGCCGCCTTGTGGAAGCGCGAGGACGGCGCGGGAGGCTCGAAGTGGATCGAGCCCACGGCGGCCGATCGCTCGGACCGCGAGCGCTGGAGCGCATGATGGCCGGGATCGACGAGAGCCTGGACTTTCACCCGTTGCGAATCGCCGTACTGACGATCTCCGACACGCGTGACGAGGAGAGCGACACATCAGGGGCCCTACTGGCCGAGCGCCTGCAGGCCGCCGGGCACGAGCTCGCCGGCCGTGCCTTCGTCGCGGACGAAATCGAGGCGATCGCCAATCAGGTCCAGGCTTGGGCCGACGACCCCGGTATCGACCTCATCCTCACCACCGGCGGCACCGGCTTCGCGCCGCGCGACGTGACGCCCGAGGCGATCCGCCCGCTGTTCCGCCGCGAGATGGACGGCTTTTCGGTCGCCTTCCACCAGGCGAGCCTCGGCACGGTCGGAGTCTCTACGATGCAGTCGCGCGCCCTGGCCGGCCAGATCGGCGACACCTTCGTCTTCTGTCTGCCCGGCTCGAACGGCGCCTGCCGCGACGGCTGGTCGCTGATCGAGCCGCTGATCGACAGCCGCCACCGGCCCTGCTCGCTCGCCGGCGAGGTGCCGCGCCTCAGGCATCTGTTCGCATGAGCAAGCTCAGCCATCTCGACGAGGCCGGCCGCGCGCGGATGGTCGACGTTTCGGACAAGCCGGCGACTGCGCGCACGGCGACGGCCGAAGGGCATCTTACTTGCCAGCCGGAAACGCTCGCCGCGGTCCGCGCCGGAACGGCGCCGAAGGGTGCGGTGATCCAGACGGCCGAGCT
>DASQJU010000246.1:0-13935 GCA_035630915.1 Allosphingosinicella sp. | reverse complement strand
ACGTCGAACAGGACGATGTCCCCCAGCTCCCTGGAAGCCGCGATGTGGGCGAGCGTGCCGCCGATATTTCCGGCGCCGATCAGCGCGATTTTGCTCCGAGCCATGGGCCCTTACCGATCCTTTCCAAGACGAGAGCGCCGCGGGCGCGGCAACGTGGCGATGCGCTTAGACCCGGCGCACGCGAGGGGCAACCGCTGCGGGCGCGAAAATTGTGCGCTGCGGCGCAATGGCGATCGGCCATCGGATGGAGCGAAGGGCTTGCGCGAATCGGGGAAGGAGGGAAGTCTCTTGAGCACCCGCTCGGCCCGGGCGGCGCCAAAGGGGAAAAGCCATGAACAGAATCGCGATCTATCTGGGCTGCGCGCTTGCGGCGGCCGGCTGCTCGATGTCGAGCGAGGAAGACAGGATGGAGAACGCCATCCGCGAGGAGCTGTCGAAGAACGGCAGCGTGAACCAGGTCGAGATGACCCGGCAGGGCGACAATATGGTCGGATTCGCCGAGGTCCGGGCCGCTGACGGCAGCGAGGGCCGAATGACCTGCAACGCCACGCCCGACACCACCAAGGCGGGCTCCTACAATTGGCGCTGCCTGCCGGCGATCGACCAGCGGATGGTCGACCGGATGAAGGACACGATCAGGCAGGAGCTCGCCCGGCAGGCCGAGGTCAGGACGATCGAGCTGGCCAGGCAGGACGACATGCGCATGACCGGCCACGCCGTCCTCGTCGACGGCAATGGCAACGAGGTCCGCACGAACTGCACCGCCACCCGTGAAAACGAGGCGAGCAATCACTTCAACTGGCAGTGCGCACCGCCCGAATCCGCGGGGGAGGCCCCGGCCGCGGGCGGGAAGTAATTCCGCTAGCGCGCGAGGCGCCGGATCAGGCCGACCCAGTGATCCACGTTCTCGTAGAACGACCGTTGCGGGTTGCGCTCGTCGCGGCCGTGGGCGCGCTCGTCGATCGGGCTGATGCCCCAGGATGAATCGACGCCGTAGACCGGCACGCCCCGGTTGCGGAAGTAGAGGCCGTCGGTCGCCCCGGTGCTCATGTTGGGCACGATCGCCACGCCCGGATGGCGGGCATGGACCTCGGCGGTGAAGGCACCCACCACATCGGGGCGAAGCGGCGAAGCGTCCGCCGGCCGTGCCTGATCGACGGGCTCGACCGTGACGTTATCCGGAGCGGCTAGCTGGCGCAGAATCGCCTGCACGGCCGCCGGATCGTGGCCCGGGAACATGCGGCAATTGACGGTGGCGCGCGCGAGCTGCGGCAGCGCGTTGTTGGCGTGGCCGCCCTCGAGCCGGGTCGCAACGCAGCGCGTGCGGGTCAGGCCGACCTCGGTCGGAGTCGCCTCGACCACATCCGCGGCCGCGCCGTCGGCGGGGTTGGCGAGCCAGCTTCGAATCGCGGCGGCGAGCGGCGGCTCGGCGGTGCGCAGCCGGTCGGTGAACATCGCCCGGGTCGTGTCGTTGAGCATCGGTTCGAAGCGGTAGCGCTCGAGCCGCTCGAGCGTGTGGGCGAGCGCGTAGATCGCGTTGTCGGGCCGGGGCCGCGAGCTGTGCCCCCCGGGGTTGGTCGCGGTGAAGGTGAAGTCCTGATAGACCTTCTCGGCGGTCTGGATGCCGAAGCCGATCGAGGTGCCGTCCGCCAGCCACGAGCCGCCGCCCGCGTCCGCGTTCAGCGCATATTCGATGGTTGATGGGTCGAGCCATTCGTTCGCCGCATGATTGGCGCCGCGGCCGCCGGTCTCCTCGTCGCCGGTGAACAAAACGATGATGTCGCGGTCGGGCTGGAAGCCCTCGGCGCGCAGGCGCAGCAAGGCGGCGGTGATCGCGACCACGCCCTGCTTGTCGTCGCTCGTGCCGCGGCCGTAGAAATAGCCGTCCGCCGCGCCGAGCTCGAACGGTTCGCGCGACCAGTCGGCCCGCCGCGCGTCTACCACATCCATATGGGCCATCAGCAGAATCGCCTTCTTGCCCGACGGGCGCGCCGCCGGCCAGCGCAGGATCAGGGCCGCGGTGTGATCGTCCGGCCGGACCACGTCATAGTTATGGATGGTGATGTCGGTGAAGCCGCCGGCGCGGAACTGCTCCTGAAGATAATTGGCTAGCCCCGGCAACTGATTGCGCCCCTGCACGGTCGGGATCGCGATCGCGTGCTCGTAGATTTCCCGCGCCTTCTGGTGCCACGGATTGGCGGGCTCCATCGCCACCCGATCGGGCTGGGCGAAGGCGGCGGTGGTCGAAAGCAGGGCGGCGGCGATCAGGGCGAGGCGCATGGGTCACTCCAGGCAAGAGGCGCGCGGAGACTTGGCACATTTGCAGGTGCCGTCAAGCGACGCGTTCGAAGGCGATCCGGCGCGTCTCCGGTTCGGCGGCGATCAGCTTGACGCGGATCGAGTCGCCCGGATCCACATGTTTGGCGGCGGTCCGCGCCACGACCGGAAAATCGCAGAGCTGGATGCGGGCGCCGCGTTCGTCGAGATCGGTGACGACGGCCTCGAACGTCTCGCCGATCCGGTCCTGAAGCATCACCGCCTCGGCCAGGTCGATCACGGCGCGCTCGATCTGGCTGGCACGGGCGTCTGCGCGCGCCATCACCTCGGGCAATGTCTCGAAGGCGGCCGCCGCGGTCTCCGGCACCGGCGCGCCGTTGGCGATGGCGAGCGCGGCCTCGACCACATAGCGGTCGGCAAGACGGCGTAGCGGCGCAGTGGCGTGGACATAGGTCGCGGCGAGCGCGGCGTGGTGCGGCACGACACCCGGACGATAGGGGACATAAGCGGCGCCCGTGCCGGCGCGGCGGATCGCGGTCATGAAGGCGGCCTGCCGCGGATCGGCCGGATCGAGCGCCCGTTCGAAGGTTGAGAGCGGTTCTTGCTTTGGCCAGTCCAGGCCGAGCGCGTGCGCCGTATGGCGCAGGCGCCGGACCGCGCGCTCGTCGGGCCCGGCCATCACGCGAAACAGGCCGGTATGATGCTTCAGCAGCGCGTCGGCGATGGCCAGATTGGCGGCGAGCGACAGTGCGGCGTTGCGGTCCTCCGCCACGGTGCGCTCGCGGAAAACCAGCTGGTAGCGCCCGTCCTCGCGGGCCACCTCCTGCTCGGGCGGATCGACCCGCGCCGCGCCCCGCGACCGCTCCGCCGCCTGCACCCGCGCGGCGAACTCGGCGAAGTCGGGCGGCAGCTCGCCCTCGGTCGCAGTCGAATAAGCGAGCTTGGCCCGGCTGCGGATGACCGACCGCTCGGCCCCGTCGAGCCGTGCTGCGCCATCGGGCGACAGCCGGACCGTGAAGACCACCGCGGGGCGCGGCCCATCCGGCAACAGGCTCGCCGCCGCTTCGCTGAGCACGGCCGGATAGAGCCGCGCCTTGCCGTCGGGCAGATAGAGCGTCGCCCCGCGCCGCCACGCCTCGTCTTCGATCGGTCCGCCCGCGTCGACGAACCAGCCGACGTCGGCGATCGCATAGTGAAGCAGCAGATCGGCGCCCGAGCGCTCGATAGTGAAAGCCTGGTCGAGATCGGTCGAGGCGGCCGGGTCCAGCGTGACGAACGCCCGGTCCGTGCGATCGGAGTGCCGATCGGGCGTCCGCCGCGCCGCGGCCTCGGCCGCCGCTTCGACCGCGGGCGGAAAGCCCTCGGGCACCTGAAATTGCCCGCGGATCGCGACGAGACCGCCAGCGAGTGCGGCGTCGGGATCGCGGAGCATCTTCATCGGCGCCGCGCCTAAGCCTCGCCGTGACCGAGCGCCAGATAATCCGCGCTCTGCATCTCGATCAGGCGCGAAGCGGTGCGCTCGAACTCGAACGCACCGTCGCCGGCGACGTAGAGGTCGTCGGGCGCGGCGTCGGCCGCGGCGAGGAGCTTCACCTTATGCTCGTAAAGCGCGTCGATCAGGGTGACGAAGCGCGCCGCCTCGTTGCGGTTCTCGGGACCCATGCGCGGAATGCCGACGAGGATCACGGTGTGGAAGTGGCGCGCAACGGTGAGGTAGTCGGCGGCACCCCGCGCCTCGCCGCAGAGCCGCTTGAACGAGAAGACCGCGACGCCCTTGAGGCTCTTGGGCACGTGCAGTGTGCGGCCGCCGCCCAGTTGCAGATCCTCGGTCGGCACCCGGGCGCGGTCCTCGACCGGATAGTCGGTGAGGCGGAAGAAGGCCTCGGACAGCGCCCTGGTCGCCTCGGGGCCGTTCGGCACATACCATGTCGGCATTCCGCCCAGGCGCTCGAGCCGATAGTCGGTCGGCCCGTTGAGCGGCACGATTTCCAGCCGGGCCTCGACCAAGTCGATGAACGGCAGGAACAGCTCGCGATTGAGCCCGTCGAGATAGAGGTCGCGCGGTGGGCGATTCGAGGTGGTGACGACGGTCACGTCCTCGTCGAGGAGATGCGCGAACAGCCGGGACAGGATCATCGCGTCGGCGGGATTGTTGATCACCATCTCGTCGAAGCAGAGCAGCTTCGCCTCTCCGGCGATCGCCGCCGCGACTTCGGGGATCGGGTCGCTTTGCTCCTTCGTCCGCTCCTCGCGCAGCCGCGCATGCACTTCGAGCATGAACTCGTGAAAATGGACCCGGCGTTTCGGCGCGACTTGGATGCTTTCGAAGGCGAGGTCCATCAGCATCGATTTGCCGCGCCCGACGCCGCCCCAGAGGTAGACGCCGCCCGGTGCCGGCTCGGACGCGCCGAATAGGCCCAGCAGGCCCCTGCGCGGCCGCGCGAGCCGCGCCGCCAGCGCGTCGAGCACTTCCGCGGCCCGCTCCTGATCGGGATCGGGCTTCAGCTCGCCGGCGGCGACCAGCGCATGATAGCGCTCCGCAACCGCCGTCATTCGGCGCGACTGGCCTTGCGCAGCGCGCCCGAAAAGGAGGCGACCAGCTCGCCCTCCTGGACGACCTTGCCGGAGAGGAAGACCAGCCGCTTGGTCTCGCGCAGCAACTCGACCTCGGCGTCGAGCGGAACGCCGATGCGGCCGCGGCTAAGGAAGCGCGCGGAAAGATCGAGCGTCACCGATCGGACCACGTTCGCCCCGGCCAGCCGCCCGCCGGCGAAGAAGGCCATGTCGATGAACGTCAACAGCGCCCCGCCATGAACCATGTCGCCGAGGTTCGAATGGCGCTCTTCCGGAAACATCCGGCACACCGCCCGCCCCTCGCCGTCGGGCCGCACCAGCAGCTTGCCGATTACCCCGTGGAACTTGGCATCGTCGGGCAGGTCCCACGTCCACCAACCGGGGTGGTCGGGATCGGGCGCGTGCTTGATCAGCGGGTGAACGTCCATCTTCCCGCACTGCCGTCAAAGCCCCTCCCTTTCAAGGGAGCGGTTGGGGGTGGGTCAGCGGAGCGCCGGCTCGATGCCGGCGTTTCGCTTCTGCGGCAGTAGAGTCTCTTGGCGCGCGGACGCGCGCACCCACCCCTTCGTCCCCTCCCTTGAAAGGGAGGGGAGTTCCTAGACCGCCCGCTCCAGCAGCATCTTCTTGGTCTCGGCGATCGCCTTGGCGGGGTTCAGGCCCTTGGGGCAGACGTTGGCGCAGTTCATGATCGTGTGGCAGCGGTAGAGGCGGAACGGGTCCTCGAGCTCGTCGAGCCGTTCGCCGGCCGCCTCGTCGCGGCTGTCGGCGAGCCAGCGATAGGCCTGGAGCAGGATCGCCGGCCCAAGGAACTTGTCCGAATTCCACCAGTAGGATGGGCAGGCGGTCGAGCAGCAGGCGCACAGGATGCACTCGTAGAGGCCGTCCAGCTTCTCGCGGTCCTCCGGGCTCTGCAACCGCTCGGTCGAAGGCACCGGCGTCCGCGTCTTCAGCCACGGCTCGATCGAGGCATATTGCGCGTAGAAATGGGTGAAATCGGGGACGAGATCCTTGATCACGTCCATGTGCGGCAGCGGCGTGATCCGGATCTCGCCCTTCAGATCCTCGATCGCGGTGGTGCAGGCGAGGCCGTTCTTCCCGTCCATGTTCATCGAGCAGGAGCCGCAAATGCCCTCACGGCAGGAGCGGCGGAAGGTCAGGCTCGCGTCCTGCTCCGACTTGATCTTAATCAGGGCGTCGAGGACCATCGGGCCGCAGCTGTCGAGATCGACTTCAAACGTATCGTAGCGCGGATTCTCGCCGCTGTCGGGATCGTAGCGGTAGATCTTGAACGACCGGGTGCGCCTGGCGCCATCGGGCGCGGCGTGGGCCTTGCCCTTCTTGATCTTGCTGTTCTTCGGCAGCGTGAATTCGGCCATGCGGAGCCGATAGCTTCAGGCGGCGCGCCTGTCGAGAAGCTGGGCGGCGATCCCATAGGTTCGCGCATTGTCGACGTCGATCGCGTGCGCCCCGTCCTCGAGCACGACCGCCGAGGCCTTGAGACCGAAGCGCCGCCCCATCCGGTCTATTGCCTGCTTGAGCGTGATCAGCCCCGAACGCATCAGGGCGAGGTTGAAGAAGCCGAAGGCGCGGGCCAGCCGCATCGGGTTCTTGGCGAACTGCCCGCCCTCGCGGAACGTCTCGGCGAAGGCGAGGCCGCGCTGCGACAGGCCGTAGAGGTTGCAGTTGGAGAATTCGCCGTCGCGGAACTTGTAGAAGCGGCGCTGCCCCTCGGGATGGGCGGAGAGCACGGCCTCCTTGCGGGCGAGCGCGAGCACCCCGTCGTCGCCGGCGCGAAGCCGGTCCGCGACTTGCCGCACCGCGGCCGCAGTCAGAAGCACGTTGTCGGCGGTGGTGATGATCACCGGGCCGGAGGTGGACTTCGCCCCGGCATAGACGCTGTCGGCGATGCTCGCCTCGGCGGCGTCGAAGCCGACGTGCAGCGCGGCCGGCATCGCGACGGAGCGGAGCAGGTCCTCGGCGCCGGGCTCGACGACGATGCGCACGCCCTCGACGCCCTCGACCTCGGCGAGCGCCGCCAAGACATGGGCGAGCAGCGGCCGGCCGCCGATCGGCACCAGGCATTTGTGGCTGACCCCCGCTTCGGCGGCGAGCGGATCCAGCCGGCCGTCGCGCTGGGCGGCGAGGACGATGATCGTGAAGCCCCGCTCAGTCATCGAGCAATCCATGGCGGCGCAGGCCCTCGTAGAGAATGGTTTCGATCAGCTGGGCCTGGGTAAGGCCGGCGCGGACGGCGGAGCGGCCGAACACCTTCTGCGACCAGAGATTGGCCTGGAGGTTGAGCTCGAGGAAGTTGAGCGTGCCAGTCTCGGCGTCGAGCCGGAACTCGAACCGTCCGTAGTCGAACGGCCGGAATTCCTCGGCGATCATCTTCGTATATTCGGCGATCCGGGGCACCCAGCGCTCGTCGTCGAAGGCGACCAGCTCGTACTTGCTCGCCCGCTCGACCAGGTCGCGCTTCTCGTAATAGGTGCGAAGGTGGGTGGGATCGGCCTGCTCGAACAGCATCATCGGCATGACCACCGGCTCGCCGTCGATGGTGATCACCGGCACCTCGACGTCGCTGCCGTTGAGGAACGGCTCGACGATCGCGTCATGGCCTTCCTCATGGATGCCGGCGATCGCCGCCTCGACCCCGGCCCAGTCGCGCGCGTCCTGCACGCCCCAGCTGGCCGAGGAGGCGTTGGGCTTGATCACCAGCCGCTCGCCCGCCGGGCAGCGCGCCTCTTCGACCGGCGCGCCGCGGCGGTAGATGGCCCAGGGCGCGGTCGGGATGCCGCGCGCCGCGGCGCAGAGCTTGGATAGGTGCTTGTCGTCGGCGAGGCCCCTCAGGATCGGAGTCGCGCCGAGATAGGGCAGGCCGAGCCGTGTGCAGAGCAAAGGCAGCATCATCTCGCTGTTGAGGAAGCCGCCGCGGTTGAGCAGCGGGAAGACGAAATCCGCCTCCGGCCGCTCGAACAATTCCTGGTAATTATCCGCCAGAATCAGGTTGAGCCCGAGCGATTCGAGCATTTCGCGCGTCTCGACATGGTAGAGCGCGTGGTTGCCGTCCTCGGGGTGGAGCCCGCCCGGCCACTTTGCATGCTTGGCAATGAACAGGATGCGCAGCCGCTCTTTGGCCCGCTCCGGGATGGAACGCGATTCGATGATTGCAGTCACGGAAGTAAGACAGCCTTTTGATGCAATTGAAACGCAAGGCGGCCCCTGTTCCCCGGCCGCCTCAGCCGATATGGGTGTGCGTTAGTCGAGCCCCAAGGCCTGTGCAAGATTGATGACTGTGACCGTCGCCAAGCCGGATACCGCCCAGTTGATGACCCGCGGCGGCGACGCCCGGCTGATCCTGAGCCCCGAAACCGGCCTCAACCGCTATTTCAGCGCGCCTCGGCCGCGCGACCTCATCGCCTACGCCTCCTCGACCGCCAACGACGTCTCGGCGGCCGCCTATGCGCGGGTCGAGGCGGTGCTGGCGGAGACCGGCGCCGATCCCGCGCCTTCAGTCTATGCCGCGAGGCTCGAGGCGCTGCGTGAGCGCATCCGGCGCGCCTATCGCGTCGCGGACGATGTCGAGATCGTCTTCGCGCCGTCGGGCACGGACCTCGAATATGTCGCTCTGGCCTGCATCGTGGGGCGCGCGCCCGGAGGGACCAACGCCATCCTGCTCGGCGCGGACGAGGTCGGCTCGGGCTGCATCCACAGCGCGCACGGCCTCTATTTCGCGAACGAGACCGCGCTCGGCGCGGCTGTGCGCCCGGGCGAGCCCGTCCCCGGCCTCGGCGGGACGAGCGTCGACCTGATCGACATTCAGGTGCGCGACCGGATGGGGCGGGTCCGCCCATCGCACTACATCTCCGAACGGATGCGCGCCTCGATCGCGGCCGCGACGGGCGCCAGCCGCCACAGCCTGGTCCATGTCGTCCACGGCTCCAAGACCGGGCTGATCCTCCCCTCGCTGGACGATATCGACCGCCTGGCCGAGGCGGCGGGGCCGGACGCGACCTTCGTCGTCGACGCCTGCCAGGCGCGGATCACCAGCGAAGCGCTGAACCTCTATCTCGCGCGCGGCGCGATCGTCTTCGTTACCGGGTCCAAGTTCATGGGCGGCCCGCCGTTCAGCGGCTTCGCCCTCGTGCCCCGCGCGCTCGCCGCAGCGGCCCCGGATCTGCCCGAAGGCTTCGCCACCCTCTTCCGGCGCGCCGAATGGCCGTCCGGCTGGCCCGGCGCCGAGATCCTGCCGGACAGCGCCAATATCGGCCTGCTGCTGCGACTCGAAGCCTCGGTGTTCGAGCTTGAGCGCTTCCAGGCGCTTCCGGCCGCCGACGTTGAGCGGGTGATCCTCGCCTTCCACGCCGCCGTCCGCGCCGAAATTGTCGAGCAGACGATCGCCCGCCGAGTCGCGCCCTACCCGCCCGGCCATGTCGAGGACGCGGACAGTCATCCGATCGAGATGCGTACTCTCTCCACGCTCGATCTGTCCGCGGACGGCGCGAGCTTTGAAGACGCCCAGGACTGGCACAAGGCGATGGCGCTAGCCGGGATTCGTGTGGGTCAGCCGGTCAAATGCGTGCGGCTGCGCGACGGGCGCTGGGGCGCGACATTGCGCATCGGACTGTCCATGGGTCAGGTCGTGGACGCGGCCGGCGGCGGCAACAGCTTCGCCGCCGACATGGCCCGCATCCGCGAAGCCCTCCTCGCCGCTGCCAGCTAGCCGCCGGGGCGGCAGTAGCGGTCCCGCTCCGCCGGCGCGGCGCGCAGCCGGTTGTCGAGATAATAGCCGGCCATCGAATCGATCAGGGTCTCATGCCCCGGGCCGATGAAGCGCGCGGCGTCGCGGCGCCAGCCGGCGATGCACGCCTCGCGCGGCTGCGGCGATCCGCCGCAGTCGATGAAATTCACGAAGGCTGATCGCCATTCCAGGAAGGCGGCCCGGTCCATCGGCGCGCCATGGCCGGGGATCAGGGTCGTAAAGGGTGTCGCCGCGATCGCGTCGAGCGCGCGCCGCCAGCCTTCTGGGCAGGCCGTGTCGAGAAACGGCACCTCGCTGACCACCAGATCGCCGGCGATGACCAGGCGCGACGCCGGATCGTAAAGCCAGACGTCGCCCTCGGTGGCGGCGAACGGCGCGAGGTTGACCCGCAACCGGCGCCCGGCGATCCGCATCTCCCGCGAGCGCGTGACCGGCCGGGTGGGCCGCAGCCCATCCGGATGGTCCATTACCGCGAACGCGCGGGCGACCTCGGCCAGATTTGCTTCGGGGATTCGCCCGGCGGCGCGCTGCCGCTCGGTCGCCGCGCGGCTGCGGGCGAGGAAGCCGGTCAGCGCCCCCTCGATCGCGGTCGAGGCATAGACCTCGGCGTGGGGGTAGAGGGCGCGGATGTCGCCATTGTTGGTCGTGTGATCGAGGTGCCAGTGCGTGTTGACGATCGCCGCGATCGGCAGGCCGCGCTCGCGGGCGTAGGCCAACAGCCGGTCGCGATGCGCGGGATGGCGGCCGGTATCGATCAGGATCAGCCCCTCGGGCGCGTCGAGGAAGACCGAGTTGCCGTCCGGACCGCGCCCCTGCTCGAAGCTGCCGGCGATGAGGTGATAATCGGAACCGTTTCGAGCATGCGCCGACGCAGCTGCGATGAGCATGGCGCTCAGCACCACAGCGAGTTTCATCATCCGGTCGCCCCCGCCAGTTTTCGTCATCCCGGACTTGATCCGGGATCTACCTTCTTCCAGCCGGATTTCGTCGGATGTGCACGCCACTTCGACCAAGCGCACTTTTCAGATAGGATAGGGCTGTGCGTTTGCGGCTCTTTCTTGCCTCAGCCTTCCTCGCCCTGGCGGGCTGCAGCGCTGGGCCGATCTCGGCCCAAGAGCAAACGGCCGTCCTCCCCGCCGATGCGGCCGTCCTCCCCGGCTCGGCGGTCGGGCAGATGCTCCGCCAATGCTCCCGAAGTGCACCCGCGCCAGGCGAAGCGACCTGGCAGCCCACCGCCGGCGACGTCGCCGCGCTGGAGACGGCGCTCGCTGCCGCGCTGCGAGGGCGTGAGGAAATCGCGCGGGATCATTATGCGACCGATCCGGATTGGGCGCTCGCTCCGCGAGGCTGGTGGCGGCAATATGTCGGCATCGTCCGCAGTGGGCGCCGATTCATCTACGGCAATTTCTATCCCCGCCGGCCTGAAAATGCCCAACTGCCCAACTGGCGCACCGCACCGGTCGGCATCTGCGACGGCGGCCCGGTCTTCTTCGGGGCGGAATGGGACGTCGCGGCGCACCGCTTCACCCAGATCGCGTTCAACGGGGCTTTGGGCTAGCGGACTTGCCCACCGGCCCCGCGGCGAGCGTGGAGTCGACCGCCGGGCGGCCGACCGGCGCAGTCGCCACCGCGGGCATCCGGCGATCGAGCGCCGCCAGCCAGCCGGCGGACTGCGGCCCGGCATAATATTGCGGGTTCGAGGGCATCGAGCGCAGCCGCGCCTCCCATCCGGTCAGCAGGTTGCTCGCCTCGGCGAAGGCGGCGGGCAAGGGCTGCGGGCGACGCAGCGCATGGTTGATCAGCGCGTCGCCGAAGAAGGTCCAGTCGTTCTCCGCGACGCAGCCGAACGAGCTTCGGTCGCGCGCGGCCGCGGTGACGACCACGCTCGACGCGGTCTGCAGCCGCGGCAGGAACACGCCCGAATAGCAGGCGCTGAGGATCAGCAGGCGGTTGGAAATGCCCAGCTGCTCGAGCATGACCGCCAGCCGGTTGGGCGAAATCAGGCCGTAGCCGCTGTCGCCGTCATTGTAATAGAGCCCGACCGGCGTGCCGTGGCCGGTGGTGTAGAGCACGAGCACGTCCTCGCGCCGGTCGATTAGCTCGGCGATCCGCGCGAGGGCGATTCCCAGAGTCTCGGGCGTCCCGCGCGGCAGCGCGCTCGGGCCTGATCCGTCCGTGCCCGCCAGCACGATGACCCGCCCCGCCGCGCCGTAGCGCCGCGCGAGCACGTCGCCAGCGACCCGCGCCTCGCGGCCGAACACCGGATCGCTGTCGAGCGCGATCGAGACCACATAGGCGTCGACCGT
The DNA here is from genome assembly GCA_035630915.1 of Allosphingosinicella sp. GTDB lineage: Bacteria > Pseudomonadota > Alphaproteobacteria > Sphingomonadales > Sphingomonadaceae > Allosphingosinicella. The sequence continues at coordinate 2,016 of DASQJU010000246.1, read as the reverse complement.
CCCCGCCCGCTGCGGCGCGAGCGCATGGAGCGCCCGGTCGAGCTTGCGATGCTCCTCCAGCTCCCCGGCCGGCGCGCGGTCCCGCTCGATCTGAGTCCCCGCATCGGCGCGCAAATTGATGTCGAGCGGAGTCCCGACGGCGATCATCGGCGGCGGCTGGGTGTGGCGGGGCGGTTGGTAGGGTTGCGGCGTCGCGCCGGCAGACGACAGCAGCAGCGCCGCCCCTGCGATAACCCTCAACGCGCTCAGCATGCCCCCTGCCTCCTGCCCGAATCACAGTCTTGCGAGGCGGCGGGGCGTGGTCAAGGGCGGCGATGCCTCGGAGTGCTAGTAAACCCGCGCCTTCGGCTTGATGTAGTCGACCTCGTCGGTCAGCGTATATTCGTGGACTGGGCGGTAATCGATCTTCACGCCGCCGCCGCTCCCGCCCCAGCCGTCGAACCAGGCGATCGAGTGCTTCATCCAGTTCTTGTCGTCGCGCTTGGGGAAATCCTCGTGGGCGTGGGCGCCGCGGCTTTCCTTGCGGTTGACCGCGCTGGCGATGGTCACGCTGGCCTGGCCGATGAGGTTGTCGAGCTCGAGCGTCTCGACCAGATCGGTGTTCCAGATCAGGCTGCGGTCGGTGACGCCGATATCGCCCATCTTCGCGTAGGTCTCGCCGAGCTTCTCGACGCCTTCGCGCATCAGCTCGTCGGTGCGGAAGACCGCGCAATGCGCCTGCATGTTCCGCTGCATCTCGAGGCGGACCTCGGCGGTCGGCGCGCCGCCCTTGGCGAAGCGGAACCGGTCCAGGCGCGTCAGGGCGAGCTCCTCGCCGCCCTTGGGCAAAGGCGCGTGGCGCGTGTTCGGCTTGATGATCTCGGCGAGCCTCAGGCCCGTGGCGCGGCCGAAGACGACGAGGTCGATCAGGCTGTTCGAGCCGAGCCTATTGGCGCCGTGGACGCTGACGCAGGCCGCCTCGCCGACGGCGAACAGGCCGGGCACGACGCTGTCCGGATCCTTGCCCTTGAGCGTCACCACCTCGCCGTGAAAATTGGTCGGGATCCCGCCCATATTGTAGTGGACCGTGGGCGTGACCGGCAGCGGCTGGCGGGTCAGGTCGACGCCCGCGAACACCTTGCCGCTTTCCGTGATCCCCGGCAGCCGCTCGGCCAGGATCTTCGGATCGATATGGTCGAGGTGGAGGTAGATATGGTCCTTGTGCGGGCCGACGCCGCGGCCTTCGCGCATCTCCAGCGCCATCGAGCGGGCGACGACGTCGCGGGAGGCGAGGTCCTTGGCGCTCGGCGCGTAGCGCTCCATGAAGCGTTCGCCCTCGCTATTGGTGAGATAGCCGCCCTCGCCGCGCGCGCCCTCGGTGATCAGCACGCCGGCGCCGTAGATCCCAGTCGGGTGGAACTGGACGAACTCCATGTCCTGCAGCGGAAGCCCCGCGCGCAGCGCCATGCCGCCGCCGTCGCCGGTGCAGGTGTGGGCCGAGGTCGCGGTGAAATAGGCGCGGCCGTAGCCGCCCGTCGCCAGCACCACCGCGTGGGCGCGGAAGCGGTGGATCGCGCCGGTCTCGAGGCAGAGCGCGACGACGCCGCGGCACGCCCCGTCCTCCATGATCAGGTCGAGCGCGAAATATTCGATGAAGAAGTCGGCGTCGTACCTGAGGCTCTGCTGGTAGAGCGCGTGGAGCATGGCGTGGCCGGTGCGGTCGGCGGCGGCGCAGGTGCGCTGCGCGGGCGGCCCCTCGCCCATATTCTGCATCATCCCGCCGAAGGCGCGCTGGTAGATCTTGCCTTCGGAGGTGCGGCTGAACGGCACGCCGGCATGCTCGAGTTCGTAGACCGCGGCCGGAGCCTCCCGCACCATATATTCGATCGCGTCCTGGTCGCCGAGCCAGTCTGACCCCTTGACCGTGTCGTACATGTGCCAGGTCCAGTGGTCCGGTCCCATATTGCCGAGCGAGGCGGCCACACCGCCCTGCGCCGCCACCGTGTGCGAGCGCGTCGGGAACACCTTGGTGATGCA
>DASQJU010000245.1:0-10577 GCA_035630915.1 Allosphingosinicella sp. | reverse complement strand
GGGGGTGCTGACCGCCTATTACGGCAATCCGCGGCAGGTCTTCCTGTCGATCGGACTGAACTTCCGCTGATGCGAGGCGGGAGCAGGAATGAGGGGGCGGGCCCCGGCGGGCGCGTCCTCCTCATCCTGCTCCTTGCCTATATCTTCAACTTCATCGACCGCCAGATCATCGGCGTCCTCGCGGTGCCGATCAAAACCGAGCTGTTGCTGAGCGACAAGCAGCTCGGCCTGATGGGCGGGATCGCTTTCGCCCTCTTCTACTCCGGGCTCGCCATCCCGATTGCCTGGCTCGCCGACCGCAAGAGCCGGGTCAACATCATCGCCGGCTCGGTGGCGCTGTGGAGCCTGTTCACCGCTTTGTGCGGCGTGGCGCAGAATTTCTGGCACCTGTTCCTCGCCCGGATGGGCGTCGGCATCGGCGAAGCGGGCGGCGTCGCGCCCTCTTATGCATTGATCTCCGACTTCTACCCGAAGGAGAAACGCTCCCGCGCGCTCGCTTTCTTCTCGCTCGGCATTCCCATCGGCTCGGCGCTCGGAGTCTTCTTCGGCGGCTGGATCGCCAGTCACCTCGACTGGCGCTCGGCCTTCCTGATCGTCGGCCTCGCCGGTCTTCCGGCGGCGTTGCTGGTCAAGCTGTTCGTGCCCGAGCCGCCCCGCGGTGGCTTCGACGAAGGGCCGAGCGAGGCCGCGCCGCCTTTCGCCATCGTCGCCGCGACGCTCGCGCGCAATCCGAGCTTCTGGCTGCTCTCCTTCGGCGCCGCGTCCGGCTCGATCCTCGGTTACGGCCTCATCTTCTGGCTGCCGAGCTTCTTCGCGCGCTCGTTCCATCTGGAGCTGGCGCAGGTCGGCTGGTTCTACGGATCGATCGTCTTGGTTGGGGGCGTCGCCGGCACCTGGCTGGGCGGCTGGTTCGGCGACAAGGCCGGGCCGGAGCGCCCGGCCGCTTACGCGCTGATCCCGGCGATCTGCTTCCTGATCGCCGCGCCGGTCTTCGCGCTCGGCCTGTTCGCGCCGTCGCTCTGGATCGGCTGGCTGCTGTTCGCGGTCGGCCAGATGCTGGCGCTCGCCTGGCTCGGCCCGGTGATCGCCGCCGTCCAGCACATCGTCCCGCCGAACATGCGCGCCACAGCCTCGGCCAGCTTTCTGTTCATCAACAATCTGATCGGGATCGGCTTCGGAATCTTCTTCCTCGGCTTCATGTCCGACACGATGACTCCGCTCTACGGCGACGACGCGCTCAAATATTCGATCCTCTACGGGCTCGTTTTCTACGTGCTGAGCGCGGCCATCTATTTCGCCGCCTCGAAGCGGCTGGGCAGGGACTGGGCCGCGGCCTGAACGATGGATTCGACCGCGCGGATCGGCCATGATCGGCCGCGATGAAGCGGCTCGTCTTCCTCGCCTTGCTCCTCGCCGGAGCGCCCGCCGCCGCCCAGACCGCGCCGGCCGCCACCGCCACGTCGCCGCGCGCGCTCTTACTGTTTCTCTTCCGCCCCGGGCCGGCCTGGCGTCCCGGCGTGCCCATGCGCCAGCAGGATCTGCGCGCCCACGCCGCCTATCACGCGCGCCTGCTCGCCGAAGGCCGAAGCTTCGCCGGCGGCGGCTATGTCGGTGAGGATGGCGGCCTGGCCATCGTCCGCGCCGCCGACATGGCCGAGGCCCGTGCCATGCTCGCCGCCGATCCGGCGATCGTCAACGGCGTGTTCGTGGCGGAACTGCGCCAATGGGCGCCGCGATTCCACAACGAGCAACCCCTGGTCGAAGGCCGCTGAGCCTGTCCTCGCAGTCGCTTATGGGAATCGGCTAGGTCGCGAAGCTCGGGTCGAGCCGGCAGGCCTTCCGCAGCAAGGCCGGCCAGGCGAGCATGTTGGCGCTGAGCTTGAGCCCGACCTTGCCCATTTCCGCGCTGAGCTCGGGCGTGCCCTGCGGCGGGTTCGAGACATTTTCGTGCCCGGCGGAGAGCGCCTTGATCTGCGCCTCGCAGGCGCGCTCGAGGAAATAGATGCGGATGAAGGCCTCGCCGACATTCTCGCCGACCGCGAGCGTGCCGTGGTTCCTGAGAATCATCGCGTTCTTGGTCCCGATGTCGGCGATCAGCCGCTCGCGCTCGTCGAGGTCGACGGCGACGCCCTCATAATCGTGATAGGCGATGTCGTCGCGGATCAGCATCGCGGTCTGGGTCAGCGGCATCAGCCCGTCGCCATGGGCGGAGACCGCCTGGCCGTTCGGCGTGTGCAGGTGGATCACCGCATGGGCGTCCTCGCGCGCCATGTGCAGCGCCGAATGGATGGTGAAGCCCGCCGCATTGGTGATGAACGGCGTCGGCTCGACCGGGTTGCCCGACATGTCGACCTTGACGAGGGAGGAGGCGGTCACCTCCTCGAACATCAGATTGTAGGGGTTGAGCAGGAAATGATGCTCGGGGCCGGGCACGCGCGCCGAGAGGTGGGTGAAGATGAGATCGTCCCAGCCATAATAAGCGACCAGGCGATAGGCCGCGGCGAGATCGACGCGGACCTTCCACTCGTCCGCGCTGACCCGGTCCTGCATCGGCGGGATCTCCACCGTCGACAGGGCGTGAGCCCCGACCATGCTTTGGGCGATTGCGTCGACGCGTCCCATCGTTGAGTCTCCTGTCTCGCCGCCCTTTTAGCCGCTCGAGACCGCGGGCGCGACCCTGTCCGGATGGGCCGCCGCGAATGGCTCCAGCGCGCAAGCTTCGGCATCGGCGCGGACCAGCGTCGGAAAGGCATCGAGCGCAAGGTCGAAGCGACGGGCATTGTACATTTGCGGCACCAGGCAGACGTCCGCCAGCGTGACCGTATCGCCGAACAGGTGCCGGCCGGCCTTCGGCGCGGCGAGCGCTTCCAGCGCGTCGAAGCCTTCGCGGATCCAATGCCGGTACCAGTCGTCGCGCGCCGGCTGGTCGATGCCGAGTCCGGTGAGATATTTGAGCACCCTCAGATTGTTGATCGGGTGGATGTCGGCGGCGATGGTCAGCGCCAGCGCGAGGATGTGGGGATCGCCCGATCGCAGCGGCGGATCGGGGAATTGCGCGTCGAGCCAGGCGATGATCGCCAGGCTCTGGGTCAGCCGCGCGCCGTCCGCCTCCAGCATCGGCACGAAGCCCTGTGGATTGCGCGCGCGATAGGCCTCGTCCGTCTGTTCGGCCTCCAGCAGATTGACCGGCACACGCTCGTAATCGAGCCGCTTGAGATTGAGCGCGATCCGCACGCGGTAGCTCGCCGACGAGCGGTAATAATCGTAGAGCGCGAGCTTCATGGCCGCGAGCATAGCGGCGGGGGAAGGGCAGGCAAATGGCGGGCACGGGCCTTTGGGCGAAAATCCACAAATGGCTGGCGCTGCTGATGGCGATCCAGATCCTGTTCTGGTTCGCGAGCGGCCTGTTCTTTGCCGCCTTCCCGATCGAGCGCGTGCGCAGCGAGCATATGATCGCCGAGCAGCCCGCGGCCCCGGTCGATCTGGCCGTGGCGGCCGCGGGCCTCGGCCGGCTGACGGCTGCTCCGGCCGAGAAGGTCGAACTGCGCAGCCTGCTGGGCCGGCCGGTCGCCCTGCTCACCGCGCGCCAGGCCCGGCCCCGGCTCTACGACCTTGCCAGCGGGCGGTTGATCTCGCCGATTACCATGGCCGAGGCGGTGTTGATCGCCGAAGCCGATCATGCCGGCCACGCGCGCGCATTGCGGGTGAAGCTGATCACCGCCAACGACACCGAATATCGAGGCGCGCTCCCGGCCTGGCGGGTCGATTTCGCCGAGGAGGGTCGCGCGCTCTACGTCGCCGCCGATACCGGCGCGGTGACCGCGCGCCGCTCGACGCTCTGGCGGGTCTACGATTTCCTCTGGGGCCTGCACATCATGGATTGGCGCGGCCATGAGGACTTCAACACGCCGCTGCTGATCGTGGCGACCGCATTGGCCCTTCTGATGTCCATCGCCGGCATCGTGCTGCTTCCCGGCCGGCTCGGCTTCACCGCCTGGTTGCGGCGACGGCGGCGGCGGGCTCAGGAACGGGCCAGCTGAGCCGCGGCGACGCGCAGGGCGGCCTGATCCGCAACCAGCGCGTCGCTGCGCGCCGCGGCCCAGGCGCCGAGGAAGAGGCCGGTGAAGGCGGCATAGAGGATGAGGTTGGCGCGCAGGCTCCGGTAGAGGTGCGGCATGATGAGGAGCAGCAGCACTCCGAGCGGGGCGACCAGCATCGCCGTGAGGCACAGCAGCGCGATCTCGGGAGTGGCCGGCGCGCCGATCGTCGCGCGCAGCACCGCGAACATGGCCAGGCCGGCCAGAGCCAGGATGATCCCCAGGCGGATATAGGGCGCGTTCATCTTCTCTCTCCAGCGAGGACCGATCACTCGATCCTCAACCGAATGAACGCCATCGCGCCATCGGGGTTGCCCCGATAAGCGGCCTCCAGCGGCCCGGGCACGAAGTTCAGCGCATAAAGCGCGCCCAAGCCGAGCCGGACGTGTGAGGCGACGCGGAAATCGCGGATCGCCCCCGCCGAGACCTTGCCGACGTCGAAGGTCGGGCCGTGATGGCCGAGCGCGGGGAGAAGCGCGTTGGTCTCGATCGCCTCGGCGCGGCCGAACAAAGTCCAAAGGCCGAGCCCGGTCGCGCTTTCGAGCACGAAGGCGTCGTCGCCGTCGCGCCGTCCCCAGGCGAGCGTCGTCGACCACCAGCGCTCGTCGCCCAAGCGCCGCGTGTAGATCGCGCTCGCCGACCAGCGCGTCGAATTCTCGCCGGGCTCGAGCTGCTCGGGGCTGACCAGATGCGCCCAGCTCGCCTGCAGCGAGAGGTTCGCCGTCGGGTTCCAGGACAGGCGCAAAGCGGTCGAGTCGAGCGGCCCCGTCTCGATGTCCCAGCGCCGCTCGTCCGGCTCGCGGCCGTTGAACCGCGACCCCTCGATCTTGACGCCGCCGATGACCAGACCGGCGGTGATTACGCCGAAGGTGATATGGGTCGAATCGAGCCAGTGGTGGCTGATCGGGGCCTCGGGCGAATCCATGATCGACATTCGGTGCATGAAGGGGGGCGGGCCGAAGGCGGGCTCGCCGGGGAGGCCTGCGTAGAGGAACAGGCTCGCCGCGCTGCCGATCGGATGGCTGTAGCTCGCCGACAGCTCCATTAAGAAATCGTGCGGGTGCTGGCGGTCGACCAATGGGGTGACTCCGTCGGCGGTCTCTCCCGCCGCGAGGAGGAGCGGATAGCCACGGTCGCCCATCAGCGGATCGGGGCTCAACATCGCCCGGAATTGCAGCGTGCCGTCGCCAATTTCGCGCCGCGCGCTGCCCATCGCCATGCCGGAGACGAACGCCATATCGTCGCCGCGCGGGCCGCTCTGCGTATCGTAGACGGCGTTCAGCGAAAGGTGCCCCATCAGCATCCAGTCGCCGGTCGTCAGGTGCAGACCGCCATGGATCGACGCGTCGGGCTGCCACGCGGTGCCCGAAGCCTCGCGGCTCATCGGATAGACTCCGAGCGCGCCGGTCATTTCATGGTCGGCGACGACGGGCTCGCCCGTGTGCATCTCCATGGGCATCTGGTGGCCCTCATGCTGGGCAAATGCGGGGGCAGCGAAGAACAGGAGGACGGGGGCGAGGCAACGCATGCCCGGGCCGTAGAGGGGGCAGCGCGCCGGCGCAAATGGCTAGAAGTAGGAGCGAATGCCGAGCACGATGTTGGTCGCCTCGACGCCGTCGCCCGCCAGCCGCGCGAGATCAGCGGTGCGGCCGATCAGGCGGGTGTGGCTGATGCCGACATAGGGCGCGAACGGTTCGGCGATGCGGTAGCGAAGCCGCGCGCTGAGCTCGAAATCGGTGGCGCCGCGGCCGAGGCCGAGCGTCGGCATGTCCTCCGCGGCGAGGCTCAGCCCGGCATAAGGCTGGAGGATCAGATTCCGCACCGGCTCCCAGTCGTAATAAGCGTAGAGGCTGCCGGTCAGCTCGCTCTTGGTCGAGAGGTAGGCGAAGGCGCCGAGGTAGAGCGGCGCGCTGACATTGCCCTGCATGCCGACCACTGCCCAGGTCCGGCGCGGCTCCAGGAAGTCGCGCTGCACGCCGGCCTGCAGGGCGAGCCCGGCCTCCAGTATCGGGTGACTGTAGAGCGCCTGCGCCGAGACGTAACCGACGCCGTCATGGAAATCGCCGTCGCCGACGCTGGCGAGCCACAGGCGGTGGGGCCCTCGGCCGAACTCGGCCGACACATCCCACGCGAAAGCATCGCCCTCGGGGCTGATCTCCATGCGGTCGCCGTAAAAAGCATGAACCGCCTCGTCGGCGACCGGCACGCCGGCATAAGTTAGCGTCTCGGGCGGGGCGGCCTCGCGCGACGGTGCCCCCGGTGCCAGCACATCCTCATAGCCGAGCCGCTGCGCCGTCGCCGGCGCATGGGCGAGCAGGGCCAGGAGGAGGAAGGCTGACCGCATCCGGCCAGGCTAGGCGGCGCGGGCACACTCGCCCAGCGCGGATTCGGAGCTGCCCCCTATTGGGACATCAGGGGCCGACGTCGCCGTGGCGGGCGGCGGCGGCGCGGCGCGGCCGCGCGGGCAGGCCGAGCGCCTCGGCGACGTCCTCGTCCCAGCTATAGACGTCGGGCACGAACACGACCCGGCCATTGTCGATGAAGGCCGTCTGATAGAGCAGCCGCACCGGGATCGGGTGCGGCAGCGTCACGAACGATTCCTCGTCCTTTTCCTGCGCGTCTTCCCACGCCTCGAGCACGCCCTGATCGGCTGCAATCAAGCGGGCGAAGCCGAGCGCGTCGTCGACCCGGACGCAGCCGTGACTCTCGTGCCGTTCGCTGCGGGAGAACAGCGCCTTGGCCGGCGTGTCGTGAAGGTAGATCTGTTGGTCGTTGCGCATGTCGAACTTGACCAGCCCGAGCGAGTTTCTCGGCCCCGATTTCTGGACGATTGAGCCGTCGCGCCACTCCATATTGTTGCGCCGCATATAGGCCTCGCCTTTCGGCACGATCTCGGCCTGTTCGATCGAGTGGGGCACGGTCCAGGTCGGGTTGGCGGCGAGCCGGAAGAGCGGCGAGCCGAGCTGCGGCGTCTGGTGCTCGGGATCGCCGACGACGGTGCGCCGCACATCGGCGACCCGCCCGTCGCGCAGATAAGCGAGCGTCGCCGCTGCGGTGTTGACGTCGATCCGCGTCGCCGGCGGAGTCCGCTCGAGCCACCGGCGGCGCTCGAGATTGACCGCGAGCGTGCGCGCCCGGTCGATCGCCGGCGCGGCGCGCCGCCGTTGCGGGGAGCCCTCGGGCTGCTGAGTCGCCGCCGCAATCTCCTGGTTGGTCGCCAGATAGGCATCGGAGAGCGCGCGATATTCCTCGTCCTGCGGAGCGAGGCCGCGCAGCCAGTCGCCGACATTGCCGGCCCGAAGCGCGCCGGCCAGGCCGGCGGCGAGATTGGGGTCGGGGCGGGGCACGGTGTAGACGGCCCGGAGTCGCGCCGGATCGGTCCGCCCGCGCGCCAGCGCTTCGGCATAGGAAAGCGCCGCGAGACTCAGGGCGGCGTCATGGGCCGCGCCGGTCGGCGCCTGCTGAATCGGGCCAAGGAAGGCGTCCTTGTCGAGCGCGTGACGCTCGGCCTCGCCGATCGCGGCCACCAGCGCGCTTTCGGTTTCGCGAGTCCAGGCGCTTTGCCAGCCGCGAGTCTCGTAAAAACGGGCGACTCGCGGATCGGACACCGCATGGCGCAGATCGGCGTTCGCCTCGGCCGCTGTCGGTGCGCCGGCCTGGCCAACCGGCTGACCGCATCCAGCGAGGGCGACCAGCGCGCCCGCGACCCAAATCCTTGCCTGCACAACGGCTCCCTAACGAACGCTACATGAGCCCGCACAACGCCGCGCCCACCGTAACGATCCCTCGGCACGGTAACGGCGCTTAAGTCTTGCTTAGTGTTCACCCGCTAGGGCGATTGGACCTTTCAGGAGTGCAGCCTTTGAGCCGAGGACAATTGGCCATCCTCCCGTTGCCGGAGGGTCGGACCGCCGAGCGGCGGATCGTCAATCTCGCCGCGCGCCTGCGCGAGCCCGGAGCGTCGATCTTCGATGCCGAGGTGCTCAATCTCTCGACCGACGGCTTCATGGCCATCGTCCCGGTCCCGCTAGAGCCGGGTACGGGCGTCTGGCTGCGCCTTCCCGGCCTCGAGCCGCAGAACAGCCGCGTCGTCTGGTTCGAGGATGGCAAGGCCGGCTTTCAGTTCGTCAATCCCATCCATCCAGCGACGATCGAGCTGCTCGTCCAGACCAACCGCAAGGGGCCGCCCAAGCGCCATTTCGGTCCGCAGGGCTGATCGCACGCTTCTTGACGGCTGCTCTCGGTGGGCGCAGAATTGCGCTTCAGCCGTGTGGGAGCAGAATTATGTTACTGGTCATCGCCTTGATCGCCGCGGAGCCCGCGATTGCGGAAGCGCCCGCCGTGCAGAACCCCGATGAAATGGTTTGCGTCAGTGTCCGCCAGGTCGGTTCGCGCCTCGGGCGCGAGCGCCGCTGCCTGACCCGCGCGCAGTGGGCGGAGGATCGCGCCAACCAGCGCCGCAACACCGAGGACGCGCAAACCGGGCAGACCAATCCGCAAGGCATGAACCCGGGCGAGCGCGGCCTCATCGGCGGCCGCTACGTCGCGCCCCCGGCGCGGGGAGGCAGACCCAACTGAGCGGCGCTTGATTCTCGGCTGAATGAACGAGCCTTTGGGGAGCGAGCATGATGATCCTTGTTCTGGCCTTGATCGCCGCCGAGCCAGCGACAGGGGAAACGTCCTCCACGCCAAACCCCAACGAGATGATCTGCCGCAGCATCCGGCAAATCGGATCGCGCCTCGCCCGTGAGCGCCGCTGCGTGACGCGTGCGCAGTGGGAGGAGGATCAGCGCAATCAGCGCAACATGGTCGAGAACGGCCAGAACCAACAGGTCAATCCGCAGCTCATGACCCCGGGCGAGCGCGCCGTGGCTGGCGGGCGCTATCTGCCTGTCGCGGCGCGGGGCGGGGCCGGTTCGCACTGACGCCGGCAGCGGCTGGATCGCCGGTGAAAAGGGTGGTGCCGCTTAACGGACTCGAACCGTTGACCCCATCATTACGAATGATGTGCTCTACCAGCTGAGCTAAAGCGGCTGCCGGGAGCCGGGCCATTATCAGCGCCCCCGGACCATGGCAAGCGGCCGGAGCGGCGCGCAAACCCCGCAAACAAGCTTAACGATATCTCAACCACGTCGGGTGCACCTTCCGCCCTCAGCCTGAGGGGCGGCAAGGGACGCCGAACATATGGACAATTACCGGGAGTTCGCAGACCAGCCCTCCTGCGTCGCGGGAGACGACGAGCCCGCGATCGAGCGGCCGCCCGAGATCGGCGTCGACGAGCGCCGCATGCATGTGCGTGCCTACAATTATTGGGTGTCGCTGCTCTCGGGCCGCGCCTATCCCTCGATCCAGGATCTGGACCCCGCGAACATCGAGGATTTCGGCCCGCACAGCGTGCTGCTCGATTTCTCGCGCGACCCCGAGGATCCGGAGATCGCCTACCTCGGCGGGGCGCTTCGCACAGAATGCGGGCTCGACGCCGGGATCCGCAACATCAGCGAGGTGCCGAGCCGCTCGCTCCTGTCGCGCCTCACCGACCATTATCTCCAGATCATCGCCAATTCGGCGCCGATCGGCTTCGAAGCCGAGTTCGTCGGCCAGCGCGGCTATCACACACTCTACCGCGGCATCCTGATGCCGCTCGCGACCGACGGCGAGACGATCGACTTCATCTACGGGGTGATCAACTGGAAGGAGGTCGCCGACGAGGAGACCGCTTCCGCCCTCGCCGGCCAGGTCAAGAGCGCGATCGCCGCGGCGCCGGCGCCGCAGGCCGCCGAATCTTTGGTCTGGGCCGATGGCCCGCATGCCGATTTCGAGGCGCCCGAAGTGTCTCTTCCGGAAACCGAAACCAACCTCAATCTGTGGCCCGAAAATCCAGGCCTCGCCGATCGCCTGGGCCTCGCCCGCGCCTCGGCCGAGGAAGCGCGCGAGAGCGACCAGCGCAGCCGGACGGCGCTCTACCGCGCGATCGGCCTCGCCCACGATTTCGCGCTGGCCGCCGCCGCCGAGCCGGGCGATTATGCCGAGATCCTGGAGGATGCCGGGATCAAGGCCCAGGCGCGCGCGCCGATGACCGCGGTCGCCAAACTGGTCTTCGGCGTCCACTACGACAAGACCCGCCTCACCGAATTCGCAGCCTGCCTCGCGTGGGCGAGCCGCGAGGCGGTCGCCGAAGGGGCGCTCGCGGGGCGGATCGAAGCCCACCCGGGCGGCCTCAAGGCCATCGTCGCCGCCGAGCGCGCACTGCGCCGACCCGCGCCGAAGCCCGACCGCTGGGCCGAGATCCGCGCCGAGCTCCAGGAACGGCGCCCGCTCGCGCGCGTCGACATCGCGGTGGAGGGCGACAGCGAGTTCGTCCTGCTCGTCGCCCGGCGCGAGGCGGACGGCTTCGCCATCCTTGCCCCCGTCGCCGACGCGAAGCTCGTCGACCAGGCGATCCGCAAGAGCGCCGCCTAGATTTCGCTTTCGCGCGCGCGA
>DASQJU010000244.1:0-6890 GCA_035630915.1 Allosphingosinicella sp. | reverse complement strand
TGTCGGAGAGCGTGCCGACGACGGTCGAGATGCCGGTCCGGGCCAGTGCGTCCTGCCAGACCACCTGGCCGTTCTCATAGCGATAGGCGGTCAGCTCGCCCGAGGCGTAGCCGGCGACCAATGTCGATTGGGCGAAGGCCGGGGCTGCGGAGCCGAACACGCCGGCCAGCTCGAACGAGCCGGCCGCCTGCCAGCGCTTCTCGCCGTTTGCCGCGTTGAGGGCGTAAAGCTGGTTGTCCTGGCTGAGCACGTAGACGTTGTCGTTGCCGATCGTCGGCGCGCCGCGCAGCGGGCCGCCCGGCTTGACCATCCAGATCTGGTTGCCGGTCGCGGCGTCGAGCGCGGCGACGTCTCCGGCGCCGTTGGTCACGTAAAGGCGGCCGCTATCGTAGCTCACCCCGCCGCCGTAGAGCGTCTCGCGCGGGCTGTTTTCGCCGCGGACCTGGTGCTCCCAGATCATCGCGCCGTTGTTGATGTCGGTCGCGCGCACGCGCGCCTGAGTGTCGATTGTATAGACCCGGCCGTCGGCGACCGTCGGCTCGGAGGCGAGCCGCCCGCGAGGGCTGTCACCGTCGCCGATGCTGACGCTCCACGCCTGAGCGGGGGAATCGGCCAAAGCGACGTGGATGGTCGACTTGGCGGGATTGCCGCCGGGTTGCGGCCAATCGGCGTTGACCACCGGACCAGGCACAGTCACCGGCACGTCCGCAAGCGTCGGATCGGCCTCGATCGCCGTGTCGGTGCCCAGCACCGGGATGCGCTCGCCGACGGTCGGGGTATTGGGGCGGCTGTTGCGCCCGAGGACGCCACACCCGCCGAGCAGGCTGATCGCGGCAATGGCGATGACGAGACGCTTCATTCGTTTATTCCTTGGTTGCGGCGGGCGCCGGCTGGGCCGGGGCGACGGGAACAGGCTGGCCGGGCGCGGCGGGAGCGGGCTGAGCGGCGGTGTCGATGCCAAGGGATCCGGCCATCTGGCCGGCCCTGGTGCGGATCGAAGGCGGGACGTTCTCGTCGCGACCGATCGAGGCGAAGACCGGACCGGCGAGATCGGGCCGGTGCATTTTCAGATAGGCGACGCCGAGCATCTCGCCGGCCGAGCCGAGCCAGGGACTGCCGGGCCGCGCCAGCGGGCGCATGCGCTGCACCACCTGCTGCGGCGGGAGCGTGTCGAATTCGAGCTGGGTCTGACGCACAATCGCCGCCTGACGGTAGATCTCGTCGAAATCCTGATTGGCCGCGATGGAGCGCAGGGTGGCGATCGCCGCCGGCGCATTGCCGGCCGAGGTCTCGCTGTTGGCGCGGGCGAACAAGGCGGCCGCGCGGTATCCGGCGACATCGCTGTTCGCGAGCTCGGCCAGCTTGGGCGCCGCGGCATTGCGATTGCCGGATTCGAGACTGTCCAAGGCGGCGGTCAGCGTCTCACCCTGGGTGCCGGCGACGGCTTGCTTGTGCTCCTTCCACCAGAGCCAGCCCCCGATCGCGCCGAGCACGAGAACGAAGGCGGCGATCAGCCACCAGCCGTAGCGCTTGAGGAAGTTGCCCATCTGCTCACGGCGGAGCTCGTCGTCCACTTCCCGCAGAAAGGTTTCAGCGTCGTTCGGCTTGAGCGCCAAGTCTTGTCTCCAAACAGTGGCTGGACCGCGCCGCTGGCCGTCCATGAATCAGTTGAGCGGCGCCCCCGGCGCACGGCGGGCGCGCGCCCCACCGGCTCCTTACCGGGCAGTTCGGCCAAACGGAAGAGGCGTCATTTCGCGCGGTAGATCTGGTCCTCGGTCGGGAAGGCCCGGCTCTTGACGTCCTCGGCATAGGCAGCCGCGGCCTGGCTGATCTCCGAGGCGATATCGCCGAACCGCTTCACGAAGCGCGGCGTTCGCTCGAACAGGCCCATCATGTCCTCGGTGACCAGGATCTGTCCATCGCAGGACGCCGAGGCGCCGATGCCGATGGTCGGGCAGGCGACCTGCCGCGTCGCCTCGGCTGCGATCTCCTCCATCACGCCTTCGATCACCAGCGCGAAGCAGCCGGCCTCGGCGACCGCGCGCGCGTCGGCCAGCACCTTGTCCGCCTCGGCGTCGTCCCGCCCCCGTGCGCGGTAGCCGCCGAGCGCGTTGACCGCCTGCGGGGTCAAGCCGACATGGCCGATCACTGGAATGCCGCGCTTGGTCAGGAAGGCGACCGTCTCGGCCATCGCCTCGCCGCCCTCGAGCTTGACCGCCGCCGCACCCGTCTCCTTGAGCACCCGCGCGGCGTTGCGGAAGGCCTGGGCCGGGCTCTCCTCGTAGGAGCCGAACGGCATGTCGACCGCGACCAGGGCATGCCACGAGCCGCGCACCACCGCGGCGCCGTGCGCGCACATCATGTCGAGGCTGACGGGGATGGTCGACGGCAGGCCGTAAATCACCTGGCCGAGGGAATCGCCGACCAGCAGGAAATCGCAATGCGGATCGAGCAACTGCGCCATCCGCATCGTGTAGGCAGTGAGCGAGACGATCGGCTCCTTGCCCTTGCGCGCGAGAATGGCCGGGGCGGTGACCCGTTTGCCCGGCGAAGGCGTGGGGGTGGCGCGGCTGGTCGACGTGTCGATCGTGTAGGTGGACATGAAACGGGTTTAGCCGACCTATTTGACGATCACCAGCGAGGCCTTGCCTTCGCGGCGCGTGACCGCGGTGGTGATGTCCCCTCCGGCACGCGAGAGGCGCAGATCGAGGCTGGCGCCGGCGACCTTGATCCCGCTGAGCGAGAGGTCGTCGAGGAAGCCGGGCAGCGACGGATTGGTCAGGCGGACAGTCTGGTCCTCATGGCTCAGGCTGAGGCCAGTCGCTGCCCCCACCAAGGCGAAAGGAGCGGCGGCGGCCCAGGCCTGCGGCGAGCAGGCGACCGGGTACGAGGTCGGCCCGCGCTTGCGCCGGCGGGTGAAGCCGCAGAACAGCTCGGGCAGCCGGCGAAATTCGTCATAGACCGCGGCGTCGACCAGGCCGGTGAATATCCGCTCGACCTCCTCCTTGTGCCCGTAACGGGCTAGGCCCAGCGCGATCAGCGCGTTGTCGTGCGGCCAGACCGAGCCGTTGTGATAAGACATGGGGTTGTAGCGCGCCTCGCCGGCGGCGATGGTGCGGATGCCCCAGCCCGAGAAGAAGCGCTTGCTGGTCAAAAGGCCCGCGAGCCGCGCCGCCCGCTCCGGGCTGGCGATTCCGGCGAACAGGGCATGGCCGGCATTGGACGAGCGCACGCGGCACGGCTGCTTGCGTCCGTCGAGCGCGAGCGCGTAGCAGCCCAGATCGTCCAGCCAGAAGCGGTCTTCGAACTGCTGGCGCAGGCTCTCCGCCTCCTGCTCATAGCACTCCCCCGCTTCGCCAAGCGCGCGCGCGATCTGCGCGGCGGCGCGCTTGGCCGCGAAAACATAGGCCTGCACCTCGCACAGGGCGATCGGCCCCTCGGCGCTGCTGCCATCGGCGTGAAAGATCGAATCGAAGCTGTCCTTCCATCCTTGGTTGGCGAGGCCGCGCTCGGTCATCCGCGCATATTCGACGAAGCCGTCGCCATCGGGATCGCCCGCCCCGTCAATCCACGCCGACGCCGCCTTCACGTTCGGCCAGATCGCCCGGATCGTCTCGAGGTCGCCCGAGCGTTCGAGGTACATGCCCGCCAGCATCACGAAGAGCGGCGTCGCGTCGACCGAGCCGTAATAACGACGGAACGGCACCTCGCCCAAACGCGCCATCTCGCCGCCGCGCATCTCGTGGAGGATCTTGCCCGGCTGCGCGTCGGCCGCCTCGTCGGTCTCAGTGGCCTGGGTCAGCGCCAGCGCCTTGAGCACGCCCTTGGCGATGTCCGGGGCCGCCCAGAGCAGCTCGATTGCGGTGATGATGCCGTCGCGGCCGAAGATCGTGCTGTACCAGGGCACGCCCGCATAGGGGTAAAGCCCGTATTCGGTGTCGGTCAGCAGCATGTCGACGTCCGCCGCGGCGCGGTCGGCGACGGCATTGAACAGCTCGTTGGAGCTCTTGATGCAGGCCTTCAGCCCGGAGCGGCCACGGCCGACCTTGCGCAGCGCGCGATAGGCGGAGAGGATGTGCGGCGGCCTGGCGGCCTCTTCCTCCTGGATCGCGCAGCTCGTCTTCATGACGATGTCGATCCGCTCGCTGGCCGAGAAATCGAGGTCCCAGCGGGCGTAGCGCTCGGCGAGATGGTCGGGCGCGGGCTCGAAGTGGATGCGGGTCGTGCGGCGCACCCCGTCCAGCCCTTCATAGCGGAAGCGGACCGAATCCTTCCCGTCCGTCTCCGCCTGGAGCGTGCCCCGCCGCGCCCGCTTCTCGCCGCGCACCTCGAAGAGGTCGGCGAAATCGGCGTCGAAGGCGAGCGCGAGCGGAATCCTGCGCCCCACGGGATTGAACCGGCGCACGCGGATACGCTCGTAGGCGGTCGTCCCGCAGAGGAACTTCATCCGCCCGACATAGATCGAGTCGCGCTGAAGCCAGACCTTGCCCTCCTCGTCGTGGAGGTCGGCATTGGCGAGATCGACGATCAGCGCGCCATTGTCGTCGAGCACCACCGAGCCGAGCATGAGCGGCGCCTGCCCGCCGAGCCAGAGCGACAGGAAGGAAAGGAAGCGCGTGTCCTGATAATAGAGGCCGTCCGGCCCGTCGCCGCCGCCGTGGATATCGCCGATCTTGTCGAACACGCCGAAGAGATCGTCATGCTTGAGCGTCCGGAGCGTGCGGCCGACGAGCGAGGTGGTCGCCTCGATATGATAGCTTTCCGGGGCCTCGTGCGCTTCATGCCCGGCCCAGGCCGTGGGAAGAGTGATCTCGTTCATGCCATCGCGGCGGCCGCTGGAAACCTTCCGAACATGGCGGGCTTATCCGCGCCAATCAGCCGTTCGTACAGCGCGACATAGTCGCGGGCCATCCGATCGGCGGTGAACCGGGCCTCGAACGCGGCGCGAACGCCGGCGCGCGAGAGGCTGCCGACCACCTCGACGGCGGCGAGCGCTTCTTCGATGTCCGTGACCAGGAAGCCGCTTTTGCCATGCTCGATCACTTCGGCGGTCGAGCCGCAGCGCCAGGCGATCACCGGCGTCCCCGCCGCCATCGCCTCGATCATGACCAGCCCGAACGGCTCGGGCCAGTCGATCGGGAACAGGAGCGCGCGGGCGCCGCCGAGGAAGGCCGGCTTGTCCGCGTCGCCGATCTCGCCGATGAACTCGATCAGCGGATCGTCCAGCAACGGCTCGATTTGGTTTCTGAAATAGGTTTCGTCGGCCCGGTCGACCTTGGCCGCGATCTTCAGCTTCATGCCGCTCTTCTTGGCGATCTCGATCGCCCGGTCCGGCCGCTTCTCGGGCGAGATCCGGCCGATGAAGGCGAGATAATCGCCGCCGTCCGGGCTGAACGGGATCAGGTCCCGCGGCAGGCCGTGGTGGATCGTTCCAGCGAAATTCGCGTCGGCGATCGGGGCGCGCTGATCGTCGGAGATCGAGACCAGCTGCATCTCGGGAAAGGCCCGGTAAGCCGGCCAGAAATCGGGAAAGTCCTGCCGCCCGTGGAGCGTCGTCAGGCATTTGCCGGCGAGGTGTCGGAAGGTCGGGAATTGCAGGAAGTCGATGTGGAAGTGGAGCATGTCGAACCGGTCCGCCTCGCTCAGCACCCGGTCGAGCATGGCAATCAGGCTGGCGACATGGTCGTTGATCCCTGCGAGGCGCAGCCCGGTCGGCGCGCCGGCGACGAGCCGCGCCGACGTGCGCGAGTCGCCGCTGGCGAACAAGGTCACGTCGTGGCCTTGGTCGATCAGCGCCTCGGTGAGCCACCAGATGACCCTTTCGGTCCCGCCATAGAGCTTCGGGGGCACCGCTTCTGCGAGCGGCGCGATCTGGGCGATACGCATGGTTACAATTCCTCCGGCTCTGGCAAGAACGAGGCGCGGCCTCAGCGAGTTCCCGCAGTGCACAATGAACGGGTCGCCATCTTCATCGATTCGACGAAGGCGCGCACCGGCTCGCCGCGTCCGACCTGATCGACGATCGCCGAACCCGAGATTACGCCCGCCGCGCCCGCGTCGAGCGCGGCGCGGACATGATCGGGCCGCGCGATGCCGAAGCCGAATACCGACGGCGGCGCGGCCGCCTCGCGCAGCGCGGCGAGCATCGCGCCATGGTCGAATCGGACCGCTTCGTCCGCCCCGGTGACGCCGGCGCGGGCCACGCAATAGGTGTATCCCGCGCCCAATCGCGCGATCCAGCGCAGCCGATCGGCAGTCGTGTTCGCCGCGGCGATCAGCACCGGGTCAACGCCCCAGGCGTGCGCCGCGGCGACGAACGGGTCGGCCTCGTCCACGGGCACGTCGGCGACGAGCACGCTGTCCACGCCCGCCTCGCGCGCTGCGCGGTAGAAGGCGTCCCGCCCGCGCGCGAGGACGAGATTGGCATAGGTCAGGATTCCGACCGGCACCTCCGGATGGCGCGCGCGGAAGTCCCGCAGCAGCGCGAAGCAGGCGCCGGGCGTCGTGCCCGCTTCAAGCGCGCGCACCGCCGCGGCCTGGATCACCGGGCCGTCGGCGATCGGATCGGAAAAGGGGATGCCGACTTCGATCATGTCCGCGCCGCCGGCGACGAGCTCGTCGAGGATCGCGGCGCTTTCCGCGATGCCGGGGTCGCCGAGCATGACGAAGGCGCCGAACACGCCTTCGCCGCGCGCGAACATGGCGGCGTAGCGGCTCATAGCAACGCCTGTGCCTGCGCCATGTCTTTGTCGCCGCGCCCCGACAGGCCGACCAGCAGCACCGCGCCGTCCTTCGCGATCTTCAGCGCATGGGCGAGCGCGTGGGCTGATTCGAAGGCGCAGACGATCCCCTCCGCGCGCGCCAGCAAAGCGAAGGCGTCGAGCGCTTCC
>DASQJU010000243.1:0-2448 GCA_035630915.1 Allosphingosinicella sp. | reverse complement strand
TGCCGTAGGTGCCTGGGCTTCGCACCGGAACGCTGCCGCGTGCCGCTTGTGGCTGCGTTCCATTCAGAATTGCGCGAACGCCAGGGCAAATGCTCCGGACCCGGCAACGGCCCATCGAGGACGCCGCGCTTCGCCGCAGCTTTGCTTGCCACGGGCCCGGCGGCAAACTATCCCCCGCGCCCTGTAGCCCCGGGTTCTGGTCCCGCGGACGCCGCCCCCGAACCCGCATTGTTGTTTCAGCCGAAAACCGTTCCCGCGACTCCCTTCGTCGAGTGGCTCCGTTCCGGGGCCGGGCGCCGCGCGGTCGGGCTTGGGATGACCCTGGCGATCGAGGCGCTGCTGCTGTTCCTGCTGCTGCGGCTGGTCGGGGAGAAGCGGCCGGGGGCCGAGGACCAGCGGCTGACCGTGGTCAGCCTGCCCGCGGAGGCGCTTACGCAGGACGCGCCCGAGGCGCCGAGGCCCGAGCCCGAACAGCGCGCCCAGCGCCAGGCGGAGCGGCCCGAGCCCGAGCAGCCGCGCCCGCCGCAGCCCGCCGCGCCCGCCGCCGCGCCGCCGGTGCCGCCGCTCATGCCGATGCGCTTCGAGCTTCCGCCTCCGGCCCCGAATCCCCGCGTGGCCGAGCGGCCGGCGCCGCCGGCGCGGCCGGTCTACGGGCCGCCGGACAATCGCCCCGCCGCCATGCGCGACACCGAGCGGGTGGGAACGGCGCCCAATGGCGAGCCGCTCTACGCGGCGGAATGGTATCGCGAGCCGGACGACGTCGCGATGCGCGCCTATCTCTCGACCTCGCACGGGCCGGGCTGGGGGCTGATCGCCTGCCGAACGGCGCCCGACTATCGAGTCGAGGATTGCGTGCCGTTGAGCGAATATCCGGAAGGATCGCAGATCAACCGCTCGGTGCTCGCCGCCGCCTGGGAATTCCGGGTGCGGCCGCCGCGGCGCGGCGGACGGCTGCTGGTCGGCTCCTGGGTCCGGATCCGCATCTCCTACGGCCTCGAGCGGCACTAAGGGAAGGGGGTCTCCGGCCCTGCGCCGAAGGCCAGCCCTAGGTCGCGGGCGCGCGGTCGCGCGGCAGTTGCAGATGGAAGGTCGCGCCATGCCCGGCGCCGGGCGAGGCCCAGAGGCGGCCTTCATGCTCCTCGACGATGGTCCGGCAGAGCGACAGGCCGAGGCCGGTGCCAGTGGCCTTGGTGGTGACGAAGGCGTCGAAGATGTGCTCCGTCTCCCCGGGCGCGATACCGACGCCGGTATCGCTGAACTCGAGCAGCACCTCCTCGCCGTCCTGAGGCGCAGAGCGGACCGAAATGCGGCGCGGCCGGCCGTGCGTTGCCCCCACGGACTCGATCGCGTTGTTGAACAGATTCAGCAGCACGCGCTGGATCTGGACGCGGTCGGCCAGGATCGGCGGCAGCGCCTCGTCCAGCTCGAGGTCGAGAGCAACCTTCCCGCTCGCCAGCTCCCGGTGAAGCAACACGACAGTCTCGCGCACCAGATCGTTGAGGCTGACCTCGGTGGCCGGCACCGCGCCCTTGGCGAACATCGCCCTTATGCTCGTAATGACGTCGGAGGTGCGGCGCACGGAATCGAGATTTTCGCGCAGAGCGGGGATCGCCTTGTCGAGATCCGGCGGCACTTGCGTCAGCCAGTGCATGCTGACCAGCCCGTTGGTGGTGGCGGCGGTCAGCGGCTGCCCGACTTCGTGGGCGATGGCGCCGGTCACCGCCTCCATCGACATCAGCCGCGCCTCGCGCTCCCGCTTCCGGGCCGATCTGGCAAGCGCCAATTGCATGTGCAGCCGATAGGATTCGGCGATCAGCGCCAGCATCAGGACGAGATTCGAGATCAGCATGATGACGTTGAGGGCATAGAAGCCCACCGAAAAACGGCTGTGGAGCGCCGCGCTCAGCAGCAACTGGGCCAGCCAGGCCGAGAGGGAAACCAACAGCCAGAAGTCGAGCGCCGAGCCGCGCTTGCGATACAGAATTGCGATCGCGAGCAGGTCCAGCGCGACCAACAGCATCTGTGCCGACGCCAGATTGGCGTAGTTGGAGTCCACGCGATTGGCCATCAGCGGCGGGAGAAGGTCCTCTCCGCCAATCGCCAGCAACGTAAGCGCCCCGGCCAGAACGATCGCCGCAAGCACCCCAAGGCCGATCCTCGTCGCCGGCCGCCCGGTTGCCGGCTGCGGCCCCTGATCCGGCCGTTTGAGCGCGACGTACAGAAGCGCGGCTATCGGCAACGCCCCGCGCCAGAAGACGGCGGTCCACGCCGTGGTGTCGACCCCGGCGCCCAGCAAGCCGCCGGGAGCGAAGGCGCCGGGAAAGGTGAGCAGGTGCGCGGTGAGCATCGACCCCGCGAAGACGTAGCCCGACGCCAGGGCGGCCAGGGCGCGCGATCGAAACACGGCCGACTTGGCATAAAGCAAGGTGGCCGTGATCAGCGCGCAGA
>DASQJU010000242.1:0-7485 GCA_035630915.1 Allosphingosinicella sp. | reverse complement strand
GCCGCAATACATGCCGAGCTTCGATCTCAACAAGCAGATCGCGATTTCCGCCGAGAAGCACGGCTTGGATTTCCTGCTCTCGATGATCAAGCTGCGCGGCTTCGGCGGCAAGACGCATTTCTGGGACTATAACCTCGAAAGCTTCACCTTGATGTCCGCGCTCGCCGCGGTGACGAGCAAGATCAAAATCTACGCGACGTGCCCGACCCTGGTCATCCCGCCAGCCTTCTGCGCGCGGATGTGCAACACGATCGACGACATCAGCGGCGGCCGCTTCGGGCTCAACCTGATCACCGGCTGGCAGCGGCCGGAATACAGCCAGATGGGGCTGTGGCCGGGCGACGAGCATTTCCGCAACCGCTACACGATGCTCGGCGAATATGCCCATATCCTTCGCGAGCTCTGGGCGACCGGCCAGTCGGACTTCAAGGGCGAATATTACCAGATGGACGACTGCCGCGTCCTGCCCATGCCGAAGGGCGACATGAAGATCATCTGCGCCGGCTCCTCCGATGAGGGTCTCGCCTTCTCCGCGCAATATGCGGATTACGCCTTCTGCCTCGGCAAGGGCGTCAACACGCCCAAGGCCTTCGCCTCGAACAACGAGCGGCTGATGGCGGCGACCGCGAAGACCGGCCGCGACGTGCGCATCTACGCCCTGTTCATGGTCATCGCCGCGGAAACCGACGAGGAGGCGATGGAGAAGTGGATCTGGTATCGCGAGGGCGTCGATCAGGAGGCGGTGGCCTGGCTCGGTGCGCAGGGCGCGGCCGACAAGACCTCGACCACCACCAACGTGCGCCAGCTTGCCGACAAGGAGAGCGCGGTGAACCTCAACATGGGGACGCTCGTCGGCTCCTACGAGAATATCGCGCGGATGCTCGACGAGGTCTCCGAGGTGCCGAACACCGGCGGCGTGCTCCTGACCTTCGACGATTTCATCATCGGCACCGAGATGTTCGGAACGCGCATCCAGCCGCTGATGAAGTGCCGGGCGGGCGTTCAATAGGGGGTGCATCGCGCGCGGGGCGTTGATAACCAAGCGCGCCATGTCGATGAAAAGACCCGCTCTTGCCCTGATCTCGGCCGCGTTGCTCGCAAGCTGCGCCGGCCAGGTGCGCGATTATGTCGGGCCGCGCGCGGGAATCGTGGCGCCCCAGCTGCTGCGCTTCGAGGTCAACCAGATGCAGGCGACCTGTATCGGGGAGCGGCTGGAAAGCCAGTTGGCGCCGCGCCAGATGCGGATGTTCGCACGTGCGCTCGAGGCGGTGCGGCAGGGCTATAGCAATCCCGCCCGCCTCACGTTCCCCGACGTGATGTGGGTGGCGAACGCGATGGGCGACGCCGCGGTGCCGCGCGCGCTTCGCCAGGCGGATGCCGCCTGCGGCGTCAGTCAGGCGCTGAACTATGCGCGCGAGACGGCGGAGGCGCAGGCGGCGCGGCTCAGGCAGGCGGAACAGGCGAACGCGCCGCGGCCGGCCAATTGGCTCAATCTCGGCGCCGCGCCTTCCGGCCAGGCCATCGCCATCGACGCCTCGACCCTGGTCCGCGAGGGGACGTTGCGCACCGCCTGGTTCCGGCTGGCCGATCCCGGAACCGCCGGCCCCAGCGACAATGTCTATCTCCTTCGCGTCGACTGCGCGGTGCGGACGATCAACGCCAGGGCGCGCGAGCGGCGCAGCGCCGAAGGCGTCGTTTCGGAGCATGTCGACTATCCCGACAACCCGCTTCCGGTCGAGGGCGGAACGGTGATGGAGATCGCCTTCCTCTCGCTCTGCACCGAGGGGAGCGCGCGGCCGAATCCCGGATAGGGACAAGTCCGGGGGATTCACCGATTGGAGGCGGGCAGGGCCCGGGCGCATAATGCGTACATGGCTCTGCTCGGCCTCCTTGCGCTCGCCGCCGCGACGGCGCTCCCGCCCCCCGCGGCGCCGGCGCGGACGAGCAGCGCTTCCTTGAGCGTCGGCGCCACCGTCGTCCGGCCCGACATTCCGCCGCAGATCAACATCGCCAATGGCCGCGCGGTGGTCGGCAATGTCGGGAACGTGGTGGTCAGCGCTGTAGGTGGCACGGTCGAGCGCGGGCAGGGCGGCACATTGATCGTCACCCCCGCGGGCGCTGGGCCGGTGATCGTCACCCTCACTTATTGATCCCGTCGCCGCGCCAACCTAGGCTGGGCTGACGGGAGAGTGCCATGAAGCCGTTCACCAGCCTCGCCATCCTGTTCTTCGCGCTGATCGCCCTCGTTCATCTCTATCGCCTGGTCCGTCCGTTCGCGGTGACCGTGGGAGGCATGGCGGTGCCGCAATGGGTCAGCCTGATCGGGGCGCTCGTGCCGGCCCTGCTGGCGCTGATGGTCTGGCGGGAGTCGCGCGCCTCCCGATGATCCTCCCCAACGAAGAGCAGGACGCGGCCGCCGTCGCCGGCCATTATGACGAGCTCGATGCGGCCTATCGCCGGATCTGGGGCGAGCATGTCCATCACGGCCTGTGGCGCACCGGCCGGGAGAGCCCGCGCGAGGCGACCGAGGCGCTGATCGAAACAGTCGCACAGCGGCTCGAGCCGCGCGGCGGCCAGGCCCTGTGCGACATCGGCTGCGGCTATGGCGGCACCGCCCACTATCTCGCCGAGCATTATCATGTCGCGGTCACCGGCCTCACCATCTCCTCGGCCCAGGCGTCGGTCGCGCTCGCCCGCCGCGCCTCGGCCGGGGCGCTGGTCTTTCTCGAGCGCGACTGGCTCGCCAACGGCCTCGCCGCCGCGAGTTTCGACGGCGCCTATGCGATCGAAAGCTCCGAGCACATGGTCGACAAGCCGCGCTTCTTCGCCGAGGCGTTCCGGGTCCTGAAGCCCGGCGGCCGGCTCGTCGTCTGCGCCTGGCTGGCCAAGAGCGATCCCAGCCGGTCCGAGGTCCGCCACCTGCTCGAGCCGATCTGCCGCGAGGGGCGCCTGCCCGGCATGGGCAGCCGCGAGGAATATGAAGCGATGGCGGCGGCCGCCGGCTTCGCGCTGCGCGGCTACGAGGATATCGGCCGCCAGGTCGGGCGGACCTGGGCGATCTGCTTGCGGCGCGTGGCGGCCGGGCTGGTCACCGACCGGGAGCTCAGGCGCCTGGCGCTGAGCCGAGCGACCCAAAACCGCTCCTTCCTGCTCAGCCTGCCACGCCTCTGGTGGGCGCTGCGGACCGGGGCGATGCGCTACGGCGTCTTCACCTGGCAGAAGCCCTAGCGCGCCCGGGTCCAGCGGCGGGACTGGCAGATAAACATCACGCAGCCGCGCACATTGAGCGAGCCGTCGCCGTTGAGCGACAGGGTGGTACGGTAGGAGCGGCCGGACTTGGGATCGTAGGCCTGGCCGCCGGTCCAGGATGCCGCTTCGGGATTGAAGCCGCTCAGCGTCTGCAATCCGACGATCGGCCGCGCGCGCAGTCCGGGCTCGGGATTGTTGACGTCGCGGGTCGGCACACTGGGGCCGCGATCGAGCACGCGGGCGATCCAGCCGCACATCTGCCGCCCGCACGGGCCGATGCGCACCACACCCTTGCCGTCGTCGGTGAGCCAGTTTCCGGTGATATTGGGGGCGGCCATGGCCGGGGCCGCGGCCAGCAGGAGGATCGGCAAAATAATCGAACGCATACGCGGGGCCCCTCCTCGGGGTGGGCGGCTTCTAGACCCGCGGCGTCGCGCGGACAATCGCTTGCGCGGCCGCGCGCGGACACGGAAAAGGAAAGCGCTTGGAGGCCCCATGCGCGATCTCTCGGTCCGCTCGCGTCAGGAAGAACAGATGGACGCCGCCGATCTCAATCCGGCGGTGTACGAAAAGGTCCTGCACGATCTCGCCCGGGTCAACCGCTGGACCTTCACCGCCAGCCCCGTCCTGACCTTCATGAAGCGCGCGATCGGCGACGCCAAAGCCTTCCGCCTGATGGACGTCGGCTTCGGCGACGGCGACGTGCTGCGCGCCATCGCCCGCTGGGCGCGTCGGAAGGATATCGCGGCCGATCTCGTCGGCGTCGACCTCAACGAGAAGAGCCCCGCCGCGGCGCGCGCCGTGACTCCGCAGTGGATGCCGATCGATTATCGCGCCGGCGACTATCTCGACCAGGCGGGGCCGTTCGATTTCGTCATCTCGAGCCAGGTCACGCACCACATGACCGACGACCAGCTGCGCGCCTTCATCCGCTATATGGAGCGCGAGTCGCGGATGGGCTGGCTGATCTGCGACCTCCATCGCCACGGCTTCTCGCACTGGGGCTTCCCGATTCTCGCCCGCCTGCTGATGGTCCACCGCATCGTGCGCGAGGACGGTCAGCTGTCGATCGCCCGCTCGTTCCGGCCGGCTGAGTGGCGGACGATCCTCGCCGATGCTGGCGTGCCGCTCGACGAAGTGCGGATCGTCCGGCGCTTCCCGTTCCGCCTCTGCGTGGAGCGCCTGCGCTAAAGGACTCGGCGCCGCGGCCGTTCCTTTCCGTGATGATCCTCATGGCCTTCCAGCTCGCCGCCGGGGCGACGATGAACGTCGGCGCCGTCGTCGTGCGCCCGCAGGTGGTGAGCTTCGAGGGGGGGCAGATCGTCGTCCGGGTCGCCGAGGGAGTCGCCGTCGGCGCCGAGGGCGGGCGAGTCAGGCGTGCGCGCGACGGCAGAGTGCTGATCGATCCGCAGCGACCCTTGGTCCGGATCGTGCTGACCTATTAGGCCCGGTCCTCGGCGAGCACCGCGTCGCCCACGCTCAGCGCGGCGATCTTGGCGGCGAGCTCGTCCTGGCGGAACGGCTTGGTCAGCCGCGGCAGATCGGGCGCGATGCCCTCGGCGTCGGCATAGCCGGAGATGATCAGCACCGGCAGGCTGGGCCGCCGCCCCTGGACCTCGCGGGCGAGGTCGGCGCCGGTGATTCCGGGCATCAGATGGTCGGTGACGAGCAGGTCGACCGCCGGCTCGCGCGCGATGATCGAGAGCGCCTCGTCGGCGGAGGTCGCCTCGACGACGCGGTAGCCGAGCTCGGCCAGCATGTTCGCCGTGCTGGCGCGGACCAGGTCCTCGTCGTCGACCAGCAGGGCCGTGCCACGATGGCTGTGGGCGCCGATCGGCTCGGCCACCAGAGCGTCGGCCGGAGCGGGCGCCTCGGTCACCGGCAGCCACAGATCGATGTTGGTGCCGATCCCGACCTTGCTCGACACGGTGAGCGCGCCGCCGAGCTGCGAGGCGAGGCCGTGGACCATCGAGAGGCCGAGGCCGGTGCCCTTGCCGACCCCCTTGGTGGAAAAGAAGGGCTCGATCGCCCGGGCGATGGTCTGCGCGTCCATGCCGATGCCGGTGTCGGCGACCGAGAGGCGGATATAGTCACCGGGCGGCAGCTGCGCTGGATGGAGCGGCCCGAGCGTCTCGCACGACACGGTAATCCGCAGCGTCCCGCCCTCGGGCATCGCGTCGCGCGCGTTCACGCTGAGGTTGAGCAACGCCATTTCGAGCTGGTTCGGATCCGCCAGAGCGTGCGGAAGGTCGGGCTTGGCCTCGGTCACGACCTTGATCTGCGGTCCGGTCGTGCTGCCGATCAAATTGCCCATGCCCTCGACCAGAGTGGCCATGTCGACCGCGCAGGGCTGCAGCGGCTGGCGGCGGGCGAAGGCGAGCAGCCGCTGGACCAGGGTCTTGGCGCGCTCCGCGGATTGCAGCGCGCCATCGATCAGCCGGCGCTCGCGCTCGGTGCCGACGCGGTGGCGCTGGAGCATGTCGAGGCTGCCGATGATCGGCGTCAGCAGATTGTTGAAATCGTGGGCGACTCCGCCGGTCAGCTGGCCCATCGCCTCAAGTTTCTGCGACTGGCGCAGCGCTTCTTCGGCGTGGCGGCGCTCGGTGATGTCGATTGCCTCGGGCACGATCGCCATGATCTCGCCCTCGGCATTGCGCACCGGGCGCATGCCGAAATCGAATGAGCGCCAGCCGATCGGCAAATTGACCAGCAGCTCGCGCCGGATTGTTTCGCCCGCGGCCACCGCGCCGACGGCTTCGCGGACCATCTCGGGCATGCCCGGCGTCGCCGAGAACCAGGGGGTCTCCCAGAATTTCATGCCCAGCACGTCGTCGAGCTCGGCGCGGATTCCGTTGAGCGAGGTCCGGTTAGCGTCGAGCAGGGTGCCGTCGAGCGCCATCAGCCCCTGATATTGGTTGTTGGTCTCGAAGATCGCGCGCAGCCGTGCCTCGCCTGCGCTCAGCGCCTCGGTCCGCTCGGCGACCTGCTGTTCGAGCGATTCCGCGAGCTCGTGCAGCGCCACCAGCCGCGCCCGCGCCTCATATTGGCGGCGGCGGCCGCGCAGTGCCGATTGGGCGAGGCTGATCAGCGTCGTCGGGTGGAAGGGGCGCTCGAGGAAGGTGACGTTGCCGAGCGTGCCGAGATAGCGCCCGGCGGCGGGGTTGCGCTCGAGGCCGCCCCCGCCGCGGGTGAGCAGCACGAACGGAAAATCGGACCATTCGGGCTGGGCCTCGATCCAGCCGCTGAGCGCGCGCAGGTCGGCATCGGCCAGCGCTTCCTCGGTGACGAGGCTGAAGCCCGCGCCGGCCGCCAGCCCCTCGACCAGTGCATCGAGGGACGCGCAGGCGACGGCGTGGATGCCGGCTTCCTCGAGCATCGAGGCCGCGACCTGGGCGTCGCGCCCGGCTGGAGCGAGGATCAGCGCGCGTTCTGAGAATTCCGGAATCAAGCAGGCCTGTCTTTCAGGAGCGCCTCGCCGCCGCCGACCAGGCTGGGAACGCCGCGAAGCACGCCCTGGAACTCGATTAGCGGCTCGCCGAGGCTGATACCGTTCGAGCCGATGCGATATTCGCGGATCGTGTCCTCGTGCGCGCCGGTCCGCTTTTTGACGATGGAGATCGCCCGCCGAACCCGGCCCATCGCCTCGAAATAGCGCAGCAGGATCACCGTGTCGGCGAGATAGGTGACGTCGACCGGGGACTTCATGTCGCCGACCAGGCCGTGCTGGGCGACGGTCAGGAAGGTCGTCGCCCCCTGCCGGTTCAGATATTGCAGCAGCTCGTGCATATGGAGGACGAGCGCATTCTCCTCCGGCATCGACATCTGGTAGCCGTTGAGGCTGTCGATCACGACGGTGCGCGCGCCGTGCTCCTCGACGCAATTGCGGACCCGCGCGGAAAGCTCGCCGGGCGTGAGCTCGGTCGCGTCGACCTGCTCGATCACCAGCTCGCCCGCGTCGCACATCGCCTTGAGGTCGATGCCGAGGCCCTTGGCGCGGTCGAACAGCAGGCCGAGCTCCTCGTCGAACACGAACATCGCCGATTTCTCGCCGCGCCGCGCGGCGCCGACGATGAAGGTCAAGGCGAGCAGCGACTTGCCGGTGCCGGCCGGGCCGAGGATCAGGATGCTCGATCCGCGCTCGACCCCGCCGCCGAGCAACGCGTTGATGCCGGCGATCTCGGTCGGCAGCACGTCGCGGCTGAACTCCTTCTTGTGCTCGCCGGCGACCAGGCGGGG
>DASQJU010000241.1:0-2012 GCA_035630915.1 Allosphingosinicella sp. | reverse complement strand
CGGCGCGACGTCACGCCCGAAGCGACGCTGGCGGTAGGGGACAAG
The DNA here is from genome assembly GCA_035630915.1 of Allosphingosinicella sp. Classification (GTDB taxonomy): domain Bacteria; phylum Pseudomonadota; class Alphaproteobacteria; order Sphingomonadales; family Sphingomonadaceae; genus Allosphingosinicella. The sequence goes on along the minus strand of DASQJU010000241.1, from coordinate 1,967 downwards.
GAGATGCCCGGCTTCGGCGAGCAGATGCGTGCCGTGAGCCTGAAGTACGTGCCGACCGCGATCCTGTCGCGCCAGGTCGCCGTCATTAGAAAGCAGGCACTCATCATCAACCTGCCGGGCCAGCCCAAGGCGATCAAGGAGACCCTCGACGGCGTCTTCGCCGCGGTGCCCTACTGCATCGACCTGATCGGCGGGCCCTACATCGAGACCGACGAAGCGCTGGTCAAGGCGTTCCGGCCCAAATCGGCCCTGAAGAAATCCCCCGGGGGTACGGGGGGCTAGTTCCCCTGTTCCTTTCGTACCTTGAACCAGGTCGCGTAAAGCGCCGGCACGAAGAGCAGCGTCAGCGCCGTCGCCACGATCAATCCCCCCATGATGGCGTAGGCCATCGGTCCCCACAGCACGCTGCGCGCCAGCGGGATCATCGCGAGCACCGCGGCGGCGGCGGTCAGCACGATCGGGCGGAAGCGGCGCACTGCGGCTTCGCGGATCGCGTCCCAGGCATGTGCGCCCGCCTCCCGGTCCTGCTCGATCTGGTCGACGAGGATCACGGTGTTGCGCATGATCATGCCGCCCAGCGCGATGGTGCCGAGCATGGCGACGAAGCCGAAGGGCTTGCTGAAGACGAGCAGTGCGAAGGCGATCCCGACCACGCCCAGCGGCGCGGTGAGCAGGACCATGATGGTGCGCGAGAAGCTTTTCAGCTGCAGCATCAGCAGCGCGAGGATCACCGCGAGCACCAGCGGCATGCCGGCGGCGATCGAGGCCTGCGCCTTGGTGTTCTCCTCCCAGGCGCCGCCCGCGTCGATGCGGTAGCCGGGCGGAAGCGCAGCGCGGATCGCCGCGAGCGTGGGCTCGATCGCCGCGGTGACGTCGGGCGCCTGCACGCTGTCGACGATGTCGGCGCGGACCGTCAGCGCCAGGTCGCGGCTGCGGCGCCAGAGGATCGGCTCCTCCATCGCTTCGCCGATGGCGGCCACCTGGGCGAGCGGCACGCTGCGGCCGGTGGCGGTCGGCACCGCGACTTCGCCCAGCGCGGCAAGCGAGGCGCGCTCCGCCGCGGGCGAGCGCAAGGTGACGTCGATCAGGCGGTCGTTCTCGCGGTACTGGCCGATCGGGATGCCGCTGACCGCGGCGGCCGCGGCGCGCGACACGCCCTGCGAGGTCACCCCGAGCGCGCGCGCCTTCTCCTGGTCGACGTCGATGCGCATGGCGAGCACCTTGTCGCCCCAGTCGACGTTCGTGTCGACGGTGGAAGGGTTGGCGCGCACTTTCTCGGCCACCTGGTCGGCGATGCGCTTGAGTTCGGCGGGATTCTCGCCCGCGACGCGGAACTGAATCGGGTAGTTGACCGGCGGGCCGAGCGGCACGCGGCTCACTCGCCCGCGCACCCCGGGAAAATCCTCGGCGAGCGCCTTGCGCAGCCTGGCGATGGTGCGCTCGCGCGACGCCACATCCTTCGTCAGCACGATGGTCTGGGAAAAATTGGTCCGGAACAGCTGCTGGTCGAGGGACAGGAAGAAGCGCGGCGAGCCGTTGCCGACATAGCTCACGTAGCTCGCGACGTCGGGGTCGCCGGCGAGCAGCTTCTCGACGCGCTCGGTCTCGCGCTCGCTGGCGCGGATCGAGGCGCCCTCGGGCAGCCACAGGTCGACCATCAGCTCGACCCGGTTCGACGAGGGAAAGAACTGCTTCTCGGTCAGCTTCATGCCGAACACGCCCAGCACCAGGCTCGCGGCGGTCGCAGCGAGCACGGTCTTGCGGTTCTCGATGCACCAGTCGATCACGCGCCGCAGGCGGCGGTAGAAGGGCGTGTCGAACATCTCGCGCGGGCGCTCGCCCGCGGCGACCAGGTGCTCCTTGAGCAGCAGGCTGCCGATGAACGGCGTCGCAATCACGGCGGCGAACCAGGAGATCACCAGCGCCATGGTGGTGACGGCGAAGATGGCGTAGGTGTATTCGCCGGT
>DASQJU010000240.1:0-5450 GCA_035630915.1 Allosphingosinicella sp. | reverse complement strand
GCATCTCGGCCTATTTCCGCGCCGGCTCGCAAAATGCCGAACTCAAGAGCCAGCTTGACGAGGCGCGGCGCGAGCTGGTTCGCCGCCAGGCGCTCGAATATGAGAATCAGCGCCTCTACGCCACGCTCGGCCTCGCGCGGGCCACGTCCGACGAGGTGACCATCGCCCGGATCGTCGGCTCATCCTACGATTCGCCGCGCCGCCTCGCCACCCTGTCCGCCGGCACGACCTCCGGCGTCGCGGTCGGCCAGCCCGTGCGCTCGCCCGACGGGCTGATCGGGCGGGTGCTCGAGACCGGCCGCTGGGCCTCGCGCATCCTGATGGTCACCGACGGGGCGAGCAACGTCCCAGTGCGCCTCGTCCGCGACGGCACGCCCGCGCTCGCCGTCGGCCGCGGCGACGGCACGATGGAGCTGCGCACGCTCGAAGTGGGCCAGAATCCGTTCCGCCGCGGCGACATTCTCGTCACCTCGGGCGTCGGCGGAATCTTTCCGCCGAACATCCCGGTCGCGATCGTCACCTCGTCGGCCGGCGACACGGCGGTCGCGCGGCCCGTCGCGGATCCGGCGCGGATGGACTTCGCCATCGTCCAGCGCGTCTACCAGCCGGCGGCGAACGCCTCGCTCGATCTTGCCCCGGCCGAGCGCCCCGCCCCACCGGTCGCCGGGCCGCCGCCGGTGACGACGCCCCATCCGGGGCAACAGAACAACCCCCGCTACCAGCCCGCGCTCCAGCAGCCCCAGCCGGGCATGGTCACCGCGCCGCCGCCCGCCGCTCCTTCTGCGGAGCCGCCGCGTTGAGCCGGATCGCGGGCTCCGAGACCGAGGTCGCGATCCGCGACATTCGTCGTCGTTACGTTCCCATGATCTCGACCCTCGCGGCGATCCTGCTGGGCGCGGCGCTTCCGATCGTCGCCAACTCGGCCTGGGTGCCCAATCTCGGCTTCCTGATGCTGGTCACCTGGCGGCTGATGCGTCCCGAAATCTGGCCGGCGCAGGCGGCGATCGGTTTCGGCCTCGCCGCCGATTTCATCAGCGGTGCGCCGCTTGGCCAGTCCGTCCTGCTCTGGACACTCACCTTCCTCGCCCTCGATTCGCTCGACAACTGGCTCGGGGTGCGGGATTATTGGCTGGACTGGGTCGCCGCCGCCGCCGCGATCCTCTTCCACACGCTGGGTGTGTGGTACATTGCGCTCCTCATGGGTGCCGAAACGCGTTTCTGGATCATGGTCCCGCAGCTCGCCCTCTCCATGCTCGCTTATCCCGTCGCCGCGCGCCTCGTGCTCGGCCTCGATCGCTGGCGGCTGATGCGATGAAGCTGTGGAAGGGCCGTCGCGCCCCGCTCGTCACCGAAGCCACCCAGGCGGCGACCTTCTCGCGCCGGACCTTCGTCCTCGGCGCCGCCCAGGCCGGCGTCGCCACCCTCCTGGCCGGGCGGATGGGCTATATCGCGATCGCCGAGAACCAGCGCTACCGCGACATGGCGGAGGAGAACCGAGTCCAGATGCGGCTGATCCCGCCGCGGCGCGGCTGGATCGTCGATCGCTACGGCAACCCGATCGCGATCAATCGCGGCGACGTGCGCATCGATATCATCCCCGATCTGCTGCCCGACGTCGGGGCCGAACGCGAGCGCATTCTTCGCGAGCTGACCCAGTTGCTCGAGCTTCCACCCGAGGAGGTCCAGCGCATCCGCGAGGACATCGTCCGCTCCTCGGGCTACCAGCCGGTCGCGGTCGCCGAGCATGTCCCGCCCGACAAATATTTCGCGGTCTCGGTGCGCCAGCCCGAGCTGCCGGGCGTCGCCCCTTTGCGCGCCTTCACCCGCTATTATCCCGAAGGCGCGGCGGTCGGGCATCTCGTCGGCTATGTCGGCGTGCCCAACCGCGAAGAATATGAAACGGAGAACCGCAACCCGCTGCTGATCACGCCGGGCTTCAAGGTCGGCAAGCAGGGGCTGGAGCAGACGCTTGAGCAACGCCTTCGCGGGCGACCCGGCGCGGCGCGGGTCGAGGTCACCGCGCGCGGCCGGCTGGTGCGCGAGCTGCAGACCCTGCCCGACGTGCGCGGCGCCCCACTCAAGACCACGATCGACGCGGGGCTGCAAAGCTATGCGGCGCGGCGCGCCGGCGAGCAATCGGCCGCGGTGGTGGTGCTCGACGTCACCAACGGCGACATTCTCTGCATGGCCTCGATGCCCTGCTACGATCCCAACAGCTTCTCCGACGGGATCAGCCACAGCGAATGGGACATGATGGCGCAGGACGAGCGCCACCCGATGATCAACAAGGTGCTGCAGGGCCTCTACCCACCCGGATCGACCTGCAAGCCGATGAACGCACTCGCCTTGCTCGAGGCCGGCGTCGACCCCGACGAGAGGGTCGTTTGCGCGCACTCCTACCCTGTCGGGAATCACATCTTTCACTGCGACACCACCCACGGGCCGATCGCGATGAAGGACGCGGTCTCGCGCAGCTGCGACATCTATTTCTATCACATGTGCCGCCGCGTCGGAGTCCGGGCGATCGCTCCGATGATGCGCCACATGGGCTATGGCGAGCGGTTCGATCTGCCCTTCGCCAGTCAGCGCTACGGCACCGTGCCCGATCCCGCATGGCTGCAGCGGCGCGAGCATCGTGCGTGGCAGGAATATGACATGATCAACATGTCGATCGGCCAGGGCTATGTGCTGGTCAACCCGCTCCAGCAGGCGATGCAGGTGGCGCGCATCGCGAGCGGGCGGATGCTTCACCCGCGGCTGCTGGCCGACCAGCCGGTCAACATGGGCGAACCGCTGCCGATTTCGCCGGAGCACCTCGCCTTCATCCGCTCGGCGATGGAGGCGACGGTCAATGGCAACGGCACCGCGCGCGGCGCGAAGCTGCCGATCGACAACGTACTGATGGGCGGCAAGACCGGCACCGCGCAGGTCCGCCGCATCACCATGGGCGAGCGGGCCGGAGGCGTGCGCTCCAACGAAAGCCTTGCCTGGCGGATGCGCGACCATTCGCATTTCGTCGCCTTCGCGCCGACCGACCGGCCGCGCTATGCCTGCGCCGCCTTGGTCGAGCATGGCGGCTTCGGCGCGCAGGCGGCGGCGCCGCTGGTGCGCGACGTGATGACCTATTTGTTCGACAAGGACAGGGCGATGGCCGCCTTGCTTCCGCTCGAGCAGCAATGGGGCGGCTCGATCGCGCAAAGGATGGAGCGCCGGGCTCAGGAATGGGCCTCGCGCGCACCCGGCACCAACCCACAGGTGCATATCTAATGGCGCTCGCCTTCATGCCGAAGCCGATCCGCGAGCTGCCCTGGCTGACGCTCGGCTTGGTGATCGCGATCGTCGCCTTCGACGTTCTAGTCCTCTATTCGGCCGCGGGCGGCAAGCTCACCTGGGCGCTGCCCCAGGCGGTTCGCTTCGTCGTCTTCCTCGGCATGGCGATCGCGCTGTCCTGGGTCAGGATGGAATGGGTCAAGCAGGCCGCCTTCCCCGCTTACGTGCTGACCCTGCTGCTGCTGATCTTCGTCGAGGCGCTCGGCTTCGTCGGCGGCGGCGCGCAGCGCTGGCTCAATCTCGGAGTCATCAACCTGCAGCCGAGCGAGCTGATGAAGCCGGTGATCATTCTCGCCACGGCCCATTTCTACGCGCTTTTGCCGGCGCGCGAGATTCGCGGCTGGAGCGCCTTGTGGCCGGCAGGCGTGCTGATCGGAATTCCCGCCGCCCTGATCCTGGTCCAGCCCGATCTCGGCACCGCGACGGTGGTCACGCTCGGCGGGATCAGCGTGATGTTCCTCGCCGGCGTGCCGCTGCGCATCTTCCTCGGCGGCCGGGCGGCGATGTCGGTGGTCGGTCCGATCGCGTTCAGCTTCCTTCACGACTACCAGCAGCAGCGCGTGCTGATCTTCATGGATCCCGAGGCGGATCCGCTGGGCGCCGGCTATCACATCACCCAATCCAAGATCGCAATCGGCTCCGGCGGGCTCACCGGCAACGGCTATCTCCAGGGCACGCAGAGCCATTTCGCCTTCCTGCCCGAGCCGCACACCGATTTCATCTTCGCCACCATGGCCGAGGAATGGGGCCTGATGGGCGGCCTGTTCCTGATCGGCTCCTTCCTTCTCATCATGCGCTGGGGGATGCGCGTCGCGGGCGACTCGCGCGACCGCTTCTCCCGCCTCGTCGCCGGCGGCCTGACCATGACCATCTTCTTCTACGTCGCGATCAACCTGATGATGGTAATGGGGCTGGCGCCGGTCGTCGGTGTGCCGCTGCCGCTCTTTTCCTATGGCGGATCGGCGATGATGACGGTGATGATCTGTCTCGGCATCCTGATGGCCATCGAGCGCCAGAACCGGGCCGACACAAGGCGCGGCTGAAGCAGTTGCATTCCTAGCGGCGCGACACTAGATGCCCCCTTCGCCTTTCGGCATGGACGCATAGCTCAGTTGGTAGAGCAGCTGACTCTTAATCAGCGGGTCCCAGGTTCGAGCCCTGGTGCGTCCACCAATCTTCTCAACGACTTACCTAGTTATTGACCACCAGTCTTAGGCGATTCCGCCCCGGACTGTGACCAGTTTTGTGACCAGGCCCTTCGGGCCTTTCCAGCAACTTAGGCCCCTCGGCTTCTGTGACCGGAAAATTCAGCTGGTCGGCATAAGGCTGCAAGTGCTTCACCGACATGTGCGCGTAGCGGCGCACCATCTCGGAAGACTTCCAGCCCCCCAGCTCCTGAAGCACCCATGTGGGCACGTCGTTCTGCCGGAGCCAGCTCGCCCAGGTGTGCCGCAGATCGTGCCAGCGGAAATCCTCGATCCCCTCGGCCTTCAACGCGGCGCGCCAGGTGCGCGTGTTCGCCGAGCGGAGCGGCTCGCCCCGATAGGTGAACACATGGGTCGCATGCCTGCCCCGCTGCCGGTCCAGGACGCCGAGGGCCACCTCGTTCAGGGGGACGCCGAGCGCCTCCCCGTTCTTGGTGTCGCCATCCCCGATGGTCACGATGCGCCGGTCGAAATCGACCCGGTCCCATGTGAGGCCGAGGATGTTGCCCTGGCGAAGGCCCGTCGCAAGTGCGAACGAGACGACCTCGCGCTGATGAGCCGGGAGACGCTCCAGGAGGGCCCTGGCCTGGGCATGCGTCAAATAGCGCACCCTGACCTTCGATCCCCTCGCGTAGGTCTTGAACGACGGTATCTGGTCGAGCCACTCCCACTCCCGCATCGCCTTCCGGAAGATGGCGCGGATGAGCGCCACATAGAGGTCCTTCGTGCGATCGCTTCGGCGGGCGAGATGGCGCGAGACGATCCTGTCGACCATGTCCCTGCTCACCTGGTCCAATGTCCTGCCACGCAGATGCTGGGTGAACCACCGGATCCGGCTCACATCGTCCCGATAGGACTTCTTGTGCGCCTTCTCCTTCAGCCACCGCAAAGCCGCCTCGTCCCATGTCCGCTTCG
>DASQJU010000239.1:0-9454 GCA_035630915.1 Allosphingosinicella sp. | reverse complement strand
GAAAAGCGGCGCTGCGCTGGAAGCTGCCGTCCTTGTTGAGCACCACGCCGGGCGCGACCAGGGCGGCCCAGGGCAGATGATCGGCGAGCCGGTCGGCCCGATTGCGATATTCGCGCAAGCTCAGCATGAAAGATGGCCCTTCTGCCGAAGGTGGCGCGCGATCACGGGACCGAAGTCGGGGTCGCGCTTGGCGGCGAACACGGCGACCGTGTGCCCGACCGCCCAGAGGATCAGGCCGGCGATCCACTGCTGGAGCCCGAGGCCCAAAGCGGCCGCGACCGTGCCGTTGACGATCGCGATCGCGCGCGGCGCGCCGCCCAGGAGGATCGGCTCGGCGAGCGCGCGGTGAAGCGGCGCCTCGAAGCCCTCGATATGCGTTCCCGTCCCGATCATCCGATCAGCGCCCCGCCGCCGAAGCTGAAGAAGGAGAGGAAGAAGCTCGACGCGGCGAAGGCGATCGAGAGCCCGAAGATGATCTGGATGAGCCTGCGAAAGCCGCCCGCGGTCTCACCGAAGGCGAGCGTCAGGCCGGTCACGATGATGATGATCACCGCGACGATCTTCGCGACGGGTCCCTGGACGGATTCGAGGACCTTCTGGAGCGGCTCCTCCCAGGGCATGCCGGAGCCGGCCGCCTGCGCGCTCGCGGCGACGGCCAGGGCAAAACCGATGGCGAGGCCGAGGCGGAAGATTGTCCGGCGGTCGGCTATTCTGGTCGAGTGCATGTGTCATTCTCCTTGCATGAGGGACTGTGAGGACGGGTCGTCGGCCAGGACGCGGTAGCGGCCATCGGCATCGAGCCCGTCGACGCGCACGATCGTCTCGACGCGGCGGCCGAGGCCGCGCCCGGCGATGAACACGATCATGTCGATGGCCTCGGCGATCAGCTGGCGCGGCACGCCGACGACCGCCTCCTGGATGAGCTGCTCGAGGCGGTAGAGCGACGAGACCGCATTGTTGGCGTGAACGGTCGCGATCCCGCCCGGATGGCCGGTGTTCCAGGCCTTGAGCATGTCGAGCGCCTCGCGCCCGCGCACCTCGCCGACCACGATCCGGTCGGGTCTCAGGCGAAGCGTCGAGCGGACGAGGTCCGCCATGGTGACAGTGCCGGCGCGGGTGCGCAGCGCGACCACGTCGCTCGCGGCGCATTGCAGCTCGCGTGTGTCCTCGATGAGGATGACCCGCTCGTCGAGATGCGCCATCTCGGCGAGCAGGGCATTGGCGAGCGTCGTCTTGCCGGAGCTGGTGCCGCCGGCAACGAGGATGTTGCGCCGCTCGACCACCGCGAGCGACAGGCGGCGGGCCGCCTCCGCGGTCATGATCCCGTCGTTCACATAGTCGGCCAGCGTGTAGACGCGCGAGGCGGGCTTGCGGATCGAGAAGCAGGGCGCCAGGCTCACCGGCGGAAGCACGCCCTCGAACCTTTCGCCCGCGCCTTCGCCATGAGGCGGCAGCTCGGCCGAGACGATCGGCGCGCCCGCATGGACCTCGCTCCTCGCGTGGCTCGCGACCAGCCGGATGATCCGCTCGACCTGCGCCGGCTCGAGCCGAACGCCGCTGTCGGTCCGCCCCTCGCCGAGCCGGTCGAAGCGGAGGGCGCCGTCCGGATTGACCATGATCTCGACGACGAGCGGATCGGCGAGCGCGGCCGCGATCGCCGGTCCCATGGCGCTCGCCAGCATGGCGCGCTTGCGCCCCGCGGACTCCGAGCCGCTCACTGGCCCTCCTCCGCGGCAAAGCTTCGCCGGCCGCTCGCGAGCTGCTGGCCGACGCGGGTGATGAAGGCGGCGAAGCGGTCGCGTCCGATCGCGCGGGAGACTTCGTCCTCGTCCGCGAGCGGCGCGTTGACCGTCAGCATGTAGCGGATGAAGAGCGCGAGGCTCTCGATCTGGACATGGCCGTCGCGCTCGATCCGGGCGAGCGTATTCGAGATGCGGTCGAGCCTGAGGCCGAACCGCTCGTCGAGCTCGTTCGCGCCGCGCCGGTCGAGGAAGGCGGTCACCGCGGCGGCGAGCAATGAGGATTTGGAGACGCCCGGCTTGGCCGCGAGCGCTTCCAGTCGCTCGCTCGTCTCCCGGGGCAGGAAGAGCTGGTGACGGACCTGGTCCTTTCGAGCCATGACGCGCGCCCTTTTCAGAAGCTCGGCATCAGGTCGCCGCCGCGGCCCGATCCTTCGTTGACGGCGTGCGCCGAGAGCACCGGCGCGAGCGGCGAGGCGCCCGGCATGGCCCCGGCGTCGACGACGGGATTGGCGTCGTCCTCGCCGAGCCCGAGCAGGTCGAGCTGCTCGGAGCAGTCGCGCCTGGCGCGGCGGCGCGGGGCAAGTCCCGGATGGCGCTCCTGCTGGAGGCCGCCGCCCGTGTCCAACGCGGCATCCGTCGCGGGATCCTCGGGCACCGCCGCGGCGATCGCGAGCCCGCTCCAGTCGTCGGGACGGGCCTGGGGGCGGTCCGCATAGGCATCCGTGCCGAGCGCCGGCGCGGGCAGCACGCGCATCGTGAAATTGCGGTCCTCGAAGTAGCGAAGCTTCGCGGCGCGGATCGGCGCATGGCCAGAGACCAGGACCAGCTCGTCAGAGGGCGGCAGCTGCATGATCTCGCCCGGAGTCAGTAGCGGGCGCGCGGTCTCCTGCCGGCTGACCATGACATGGGCGAGCCAGGGCGCCAGCCGATGGCCGGCATAGTTGCGCATCGCGCGCTGCTCAGTCGCCGTTCCCAAAGCGTCTGAAATGCGCTTGGCGGTCCGCTCGTCATTGGTCGCGAAGGCGATGCGGACATGGCAATTGTCGAGGATCGCATTGTTGTCCCCATAGGCCTTGAGGATCTGGTTGAGGCTCTGGGCGATCAGGAAGGCGCGCACGCCATAGCCGGCGAGGAAGGCGAGCGACGTCTCGAAGAAGTCGAGACGGCCGAGCGCGGGGAACTCGTCGAGCATCAGCAGGAGCCGTGCCTTGGGCTTGCCGCCCTCGTCCTGGAGCCGCTCGGTCAGCCGACGGCCGATCTGGTTCAGGACCAGGCGGATCAGCGGCTTGGTGCGCGAGATGTCCGACGGCGGCACCACCAGATAGAGCGAGACCGGCGCGGCGCCTTCGGCCAGGTCGGCGATCCGCCAGTCGCAGGCCGAAGTCACCGCGGCCACGGTCGGATCGCGGTAGAGGCCGAGGAAGGACATCGCGGTCGAGAGCACGCCCGAGCGCTCGTTCTCGGACTTGTTGAGCACCTCGCGCGCGGCGGAGGCGACGACGGGGTGCGGACGATCGCCGAGATGAAGCGTGGTCATCATCGCCCGCAGGGTGGCGACGAACGAGCGCTCCGGATCGGAGAGGAAGGTCGCCACCCGGGCGAGCGTCTTCTCCTCCTCCGCGTAGAGGATGTGGAGGATCGCGCCGACCAGCAGCGAATGCGAGGTCTTCTCCCAATGGTTGCGCCGTTCGAGCGCCCCTTCCGGGTCGACCAGAATGTCGGCGATGTTCTGGACGTCGCGGATCTCGTGCTGGCCGCGGCGCACCTCGAGCAAGGGATTGTAGCGGGCCGAGCGCAGGTTGGTCGGATCGAACAAGAGGCAGTGCGAGAAGCGCGAACGCCAGCCGGCGGTCAGCTCCCAATTCTCGCCCTTGATGTCGTGGATGACGGCCGAGCCGGTCCAGGACAGAAGAGTGGGCACGACCAGGCCGACGCCCTTGCCGCTGCGGGTCGGCGCGAAGGCCATAACATGCTCGGGACCGTCATGGCGCAGATAGGCCGGCCCGTGCCGGCCAAGAAAGACGCCGCGCTCGCCATACAAACCGGCGCGGGCGATCTCCTTCGGGGTCGCCCAGCGCGCCGAACCGTAGGTCGTGACATGCTTGGACTGGCGAGCGCGCCAGAGCGAGCCGAAGATCGCGGCGCCGCAGCCAAGGAAGCCCGACGCGCCGGCCAGAGCGCCGGCCCGGTCGAACACGTGCGGCGCATAGGCTTCGTAATGATACCACCAGCCGAACAGCGCCCAGGGCCGGTAGACCGGCAGCGCGCCCAGATGAAACCAGGGAAGACCGAGCTGCGGCTGGTAGCCGAGCATCGAAGCGGCCCACTGCGTGGCGGCCCAGAGGCCGAGCAGGATGATCGCCAGGACGACGATGATCTGTCCGATCAGCAGCTTGGTGGGCGTCATCGGGCTTCCCCCAGGGCCCGCGCACCACGCGCCGGCCGAGGCCCGCACAATCGCGCCGAGCCCAACGAAGCGACATTGCGCCTGCGGCGAATCTGACCGCTGTTCGACGAATCCCGCGCGAACGCCTCAGCCGATCTCGGGACCGGAGCGGTCGCGCGCCAGGCTCCAGTTCACCCGTCCGGCGCGAAGCTCCAGACCAAGTTGGCGGCCGAGCCGCTGCTCCATGCCGTCGCGCCAGGGAACGAGCGAAAAGTCTCGCGAGCGCGTGATAAGGGCGAACCGACCGCTGGCGAGGTCAACGCGGCGGGCCAGTCGGCCCTCTACGTGGCCGCTCTCCACGTCGCGGAAATCCAGCCCAAGTTCGCTTGAGAGCCCTTGGGCAGCGCGCAGGACGTCCTGGCGGCGCAATCGCTCGATCAAGTCTCCCGGATAGACGGTCGCCCCGTCCGCCTCCCAGGCGAGGCCGCGCGCCAGCAGCCATTGCCGCCGGGCCGCGAGCGCGGCCCGGGCCTCGCGACCGAAGCCAGCGTCGCGCAACGGCACAGGCGCGTCGGCGATCAGCTCGCGGTCGAGCCAGGTCGCGCCTTCCGCCGCCGGCAGCCGCTCGACCGGCATTGACGAAAGCAAGTCGAGCTTCACCGGTGCTGCCGCGGCCCGCTTCGCCTCATAGGCGGCGACGGTCTCCAGATGATCCTCGCCGATCCGCCAGCTGCCGTCGCCAAGCCGCTCGACCCCGCCCGAACCGCGTCGGATCGCCTCGAGCCGCCGCACATGCGCCTCGGCGAAAGCGGCGCTGGCGGAGGGGTCATGCGCCCGGTGCAGCGCGACCGAGTAGGTCCCCTCATTGGCGGCAGCGACCTCGGCGACAACGCGATCCGCGGCACGAACGGCCGGGTCTTGCGGCGAGAGATGCACGATCGCTCCCTCGGCCAGCGGCTCGACGGCGAGGCCAGGACCGACGTCCACATAATGAGCGCGGCCGTCCACGCCGTCGACGATGAGATAGTGGCGGTCGCGGAGCTCGTCGGCAAGGCCGCGCCCCACGACGCGCCCGATGACAGGATCGGACAAAGGGCGAAGGTCATGCACTACCAGTTCCGCCGCCCCGCGAGGTCGACCCTGGCCGCCAAGCGCGCGCTGCATGGTCCGGATGATGTCGCCGCGCTCGCCGAGGCGCCGGAGCCTGTCCTCCATGTCCGGCGCCAGCCGCCAGCGCGCGCCGCCGAGATTCTCTGCCAGGCCGAGTCCTTCGAGCTTGCGAAGCCGTCCGGCGCGGAGTGCGTGCTGCACGGGATCGCGATGACCGCCAGCGACGATGCCCTCCCCGTCCCGCTCGTGCAGCAGCCGCCGGTCGAGCGTCGTCAGCCGCTCAGCGGTCACCTCTAACCTTTGGCGGTTCTCGATCTCCAGGTCGGTGCGCGGCCCAAGGTCAAGGGTCACGAGCTCGGCCAGCCGCTCGCGCATCCCCCGGGAAATATATTCAGGGGCGATCACCAGATTCTCGCCGCGGTCGTCCTTGCCGCGCAGCATGACATGCGTGTGCGGGTGTCCGGTATCGAGATGATCGACCGCGACCCAGTCGAGGCGCGTTCCGAGATCCGCCTCCATCTGCGCCATCAACCGTCGGGTCAGCGGCTTCAGGTCCGGATATTCCGCGCCGTCCTCGGCCGAGACGATGAACCTGAACTGGTGACGGTCTCCCTCGGCGCGGGCGAGGAACTCCTTCCCATCGACGCGGTCGCCCTCGCGACGGTAGAGCTCGCCCGGCAGCCCGTCTCGGGTCACCCCGTCGCGCTGGATGTAGCGCAAATGCGCGCGGGCCGCCGCGAAGCCCTTGCCGCCGAGCCGGACCAGCCTCGTCTTGATGACGGCACGGCGCGCGCGAAGCCCAGCATGGCGGTCGCGCGCGCCGAGCAGCCGACCCATTGCAGCGCCTCTCCCCGTCCGCGATCCGCCGAAGCGCCGACGCCCGGCGACGCGCATTCCACCTGCAAGCGCAACCGCACCGATGACTTGGTGCAGATATTTGCGCGCGCGGTTAGCGCGCTCAGGGCGCTTGCGGCCAAGTCTCGGCTCGAAGTCGAATTCGTCGGCCAAATCGTCCCCGGTTAGTTGGTAAAGCGAGCGATGTTGGCACCGGAAGTGGTTCGTAGCTCTCCTCCGACCGACGAACTCGACGGCTGGTGGACGCACCGCCGACGTGTCCGACATCGCTTTGCTCATCGGGCGCTCGCCCTCGCGGGAACGCACATCTTTTCGCCACACCCGGGAGACCCAATATCGAACATTCGAGCGCAGGCGGAGATAGACGATGGCCGACGAAACCGGATTTGCTTCCTGGCAGAGCTACTGGCGCTTTCGTCAAGAGGTCACGCGCCGGCAGCGATACCTGCTGTCGGACGAGAGTAAGGCCTTCCTGGACGAGCTGGCTCGCACATCGAAAAGCCGGCTCGGCAAGATCGACGCGGGCGTGCATTTCTGCCGCGCCCAGATCGCCCACCAGGACGTCGAGCATCCACAAGCAGGGCCAATTCCCGGACCTGCGCTCCCCAAGCGCATGACGCCCTTGCCGGACGCCGCGACCGAAGGCCGTGCCAATCCCAAGGGCATCCCGCGGCTTTACCTCGCCGACGATTCTAACACGGCAATCGCAGAAGTCCGGCCGTGGATCGGCTCCCTTGTTTCGGTTTCCTATCTCAGGACCTTGCGGCAACAGAGGATCGTGGATTGCCGCGACGACAGCGGCGCGCACCACATCTATCTTGAGGGCGAGCCTTCACCCGAAAAGCGCGAGGCGGCGGTCTGGTCTGACGTCGCGCGCGCGTTTCGCATGCCCGTGCAGCGCAGCGACGACCGTGCCGAATATGCACCGACGCAAATCATCGTCGAGCTGTTCCAAAGCTTGGGCTATGACGGCGTCATCTACGGAAGCGCCTTCGGTTCAAAGGGCAGCAACCTTGTTCTTTTCGACGTCAATGCGGCAGAGATCGTGAGCACCGAGCTGCACGAGGTCGAGAAGGTCGAGCTGAAGACGAAGGAAGCAGCCGACCCCTATTTCGTCGAGAAGCAGACGGACGGCAGCGTGAGGCTGATCCGCAATGTCATAACCGCCGTCGGCCCGGCCGGCGGACCGATGGTCGAGTTGACCTAAGGCGATTATCCCCGGTCCACTGCTGCTCAGGGGTCCGCAAGCCTTGAACGAGCGGCGGCGGCCAAGATCTGCTCGGCCGTCGCGATCGAACCGCCCGCCCGAGCTGCTTCCGCCCACGCGGAAAGCCGAAATTCGGTCGAGAAAAACTTGTCGCGCTCGATCGAGAGCCCGAACGGAAGCCGAATGGTCCTAAGCTCAGCGAGGCTAAACGTGCCAAGCTCGGGACAGCCGAATCCGAGATCGGCGAGCCCGAACAGAGTGTCGCAATCGCCCGCAAGTTCAGTCGCGAGCCATGTGGCCGGACCCGCCGGATTGAAGAATTTGACGACTGGCAGATGATCGCTGTCGGGACCGCACCCATTGGCGCGAAGCTGCTCGGCAAGCTCGTCGGGCAGGAAGGTGTCGCTGATCATGATCGAACTCCTCGGTATCCGCCCCGGGGAAGCGGGTGGGCGGTGAGGAGCGACCAAGAGGCCCGGCAAGCGCCGGGCCGCACCCAGAGGGCCGGAACGTAGTGGAGGACCCGGCCCGGAGGGCCGGGTTGCGGTCCGGAGCGTCGGGCCTAGCCGGGAGCGCCGCCCATCCGCGCCCGCGTGGCGACCGGAAAAGGAGATCTAAATCCCGGCGCGGCGCCGTTCGACCTTGTGGCAGTCGTCGGATCGTAGGCGACAGGATGGTCGATGGGTGCGTCGATTAGAACCGCAAGTCATCCAGCCGCCTGGCGAACTGGTCCCACGCGACCGGCGGAGTCATGTGGGACCATGAGAGGCGAATTGTGCCTTGAACAACATCGTCCTGAAGTCCCATCGCCGTCAGGACGTGACTCGGAGCGTAGTGAGAGGAGGTACAGGCCGATCCGTTTGAGATCGCCACCAAGTCCTTGGCGCTCACCATAATGGCTTCCGAGTCGATCCCGGGGAGCGCGAAGCTCAGGATGTGCGGCAGAACCGGACCGCCTTCTCCATGGAGAATGGGCTTCAGTCGCGCGAGCGCAGCCAACGCGTCGCTCCTGATTGCAAGGCATTGCTCGCGTCGACCCTCGCACTCTTTCTCCGCGAGCTCGGCTGCCAGGCCAAGGCCAGCGATCAATGGTGTGGGCAAGGTTCCGGGCCGAAGCCCCCGCTCCTGACCACCTCCGAACATCAACGGCGCGATTGGAGCGCGGCGCCCTTCTCGCCTGCGGACGATCAGCGCGCCTATGCCCTTCGGGCCAAAAATCTTGTGTCCGCTGATGCTGATGAGGTCGATGCGCCGGTTCCTCAGCGCGTGCGGTTCGCGTCCGAATGTCTGAGCCGCGTCCACGTGCAGGAAGGTGTCCTCGTCGTGGAGCCGAGCGGCGATCTCTTCGATCGGCTGAAGGGCCCCGGTCTCGTTGTTGCCGTGCATGACGGAGACAAGTAGCGTGTCCGGGCGCAGCGCCGCGGCGACTTCTTCTGCGCTCACCCGCCCCGAAGGTCCGGCACGAACCAAGGTGACCTCAAAGCCGCAGGACCGCAGATGGTCGAGCGGCTCCAGCACCGCCTTGTGCTCAATCGTGCTCGACACGATGTGGCGGCGACCGGTCGCGGAGCCGTGAGCGGCAAGTCCGAGGATCCCGAGATTGTTCGCCTCCGTCGCACCGCTCGTGAAGATCACCTCGTCCGGAGTCGAAGCGAGGCAGTGGGCAATTCTTTCCCGGGCTTTGTTGACCTCGCGGAGCGCATCGACGCCGTAACCGTGCGTCCGGCTGCCGGCATTGCCATATTCCTCTGTCATCAGATGGATGACGAGCTCCGCAACGCGGGGATCGACCGGGGTCGTCGCTGCCGCGTCAAGGTACGGGGGTCTGTTTGTTTCCTGAGAAACAAAGTTTGTTTCGAACGTTGATGCTTCGTCGGCCACGTTCTATACGATAGCCGTCCAGACCGGGCATGGATAGGGGCGAGCTGGCTATGATTCTCGAATTTCCCGCCGTACGGGGAATACAGGCCGGACGCGAATATTATGTCGCGATGTGCCCTCTCGGAAGCGTCCAGAAGCTCTTCCGCTTCACCGATTCCGGACTAGAGCCCGAGCTGCGTGCACAACGGCAGCTCAACCGCGGGCGCATCCCTGAAATGACCCGCTATGTCGTCGACAATCCGGACAATTACGTCTTTTTGGCTCTGACGGCCT
>DASQJU010000238.1:0-10247 GCA_035630915.1 Allosphingosinicella sp. | reverse complement strand
TGGCGCTGGCCGCCCGAAAGCCACGATCCGCGGTCGCCGACGAATGTCGCATAACCGTTCGGCAGGCCCTCAATGAAGTCGTGTATGTGCGCCCGCGCCGCCGCCTCGCGCACGCGCACCATGTCGATCTCCGATTCGGCCGCCGCGAAGGCGATGTTGGCGGCGATCGATGCGTCGGCGAGGTAGATGCTCTGCGGAACATGGGCGATCTGTGCCTGCCAAGTGGGACGCAGGGCATCGTCGAGTGCCCGCCCGTCGATCCGGATTTCGCCGGCAGTCGGCGCGATCAACCCCATCAGAAGATCGAGCAGGCTGCTCTTGCCGCTGCCTGTTTTTCCGACGAGGCCGACTCGCTCGCCCCTGGTGATCGTCAGGTTGACATCGCACAACGAATATTCGCCCCCAGGCCGCCGCAGACTGACCTGATCGAACGTGATATCGGTCGTAAAGGGCTTGGGATGGACGATCCGGCGGCTGGTGATCGTTTCGGCGCTCAGCAGAACGAGCAGATCCGACACCGACTGGCGATGACCGCTGGCCTGCGTCCAGCCGACATGGGCGGTGTTCAGCAAAGGCAGGAGGCGCTGGGCGCCGAGCGCGAGCGCTCCCAGGATCGGCAGCGCTCCGACAATGCCGTCCGGCCGGCGGCTCATCTCGAGCGCGAGCAACGCGATGAGGATGATGCCGGCCGCTTCCAGAATGAAGCGCGGCATGCCGGCGGCCGCGCCGACCGACGTCTGGGCGCTGCGATAGGCGCGGTCGAGGCGTCGGAACTGCGCCTCGAACACCTCCTGGCTGTGATCGAGCAGGATATCGCGGATCGCCCCCAGCCCCTCCTGGACAGCCTGCATTCGCGCCGAGGCGAGTGACGCAATGGTCCGCGATTCGTCGCGCAGACGGCGGCCGAGAGCATAGCCGATTGCGAGATAAGCCAACGCCGCGAAAGCCGCGGCGGCGGCCGCCGCCGGCGCGATCACGCTCAGCAGACCGATGATCGCGAGCGCCATCACCGCCGCAGTCAGGCCCTGCATCAGGGGCAGCACCACCTGGTTGATCAGCACCTGCACCTTGTCGATACCTGCGAGGACGGTGCCGGAGTTGCGCGAAATGTAGAGACTGTAGGGCTGGCGCAACATCCGGGCGAAAATGGCCGTGCCGACATCGTGGCCGAGCGCGTAGGCAAAGCGGTGTGTCAGACGGTGGATCAAAAGCCGCGCCAAGGCGGAAAGGACGACGGCGGCGCTGAACAGCAAGGTCGCGCGCAGAGCTAGCTCGCCCTCGCTCGCGTTTCCGACAACGGCAAGGAACAGCCCGTGGCCCGGAAAGTGCTCCGTGCGGGCTGGATCCGAGATCAAGGCGACGAAGGGAAGCACCGCGCCAATCGTCACCATCTCCGCAAGTGCACCGACCAGCATCATCCCCGTCACCAAAGCGAGTTGGCGGCGGCGGCGGAGTGAGAGAGTGCGTATGAAGGCGTGCAGGGTAGCAGGAAGCGACCCGGCGGCCACGCCTGCCGATGGGCCATGCTCTACCGAATATGCCTGGCCGCCGCTCATCACGCTGGAGCATAGAGCCACAATCGCAGAATGCATCGGGAAAGCGGTGGCGGCCGCCTGTGATCGGTCAGCCGCGACGGCGCCCGGGGTTGCGCCAGTCGCGCCCCGAGCCGATGCTCCAATGCGCCGGGGAAACCGCGGACAGGACCCGCATCATCTTGCCGCCGACGTCCTGGCGATAGGCACCGTGAAAGGCAGCCGCGTCCACCACCAGCAAACAGGCGACCAGCAAGGCATAGGCCCGGATCTGAATGGCGAGCATGGGCATCCCCCGGAAACCATTTCCGGACCGCCCAGTATACGATCGCCGGGCTTGCCAATGTCTTAAGGCGCAAAGGCGGCGAAGGGCGCCGCCGATCCAATTGTCCTGATTTGGGATTTGATAACCATAACAAGCATGTGCTTGACCGGGCGGACAGGAATATTCTCTCAGGCCGCGGTGCAATGGCCGCTGGATATGAAGAGGGAGTGCTCCAATGCGTGATCTCAACACCGACGAACTTAGCCAAGTCTATGGCGCGGGCGGCGGCGGCCGCAAGGGCGGCAGCTGCGGCGGCGGCGGAAGCCGTTCGCACAAGAGCAAGTCCAAGAAGAGCAAGAGCTGCAAGTCCAAGTCCAAGAAGTCGAAGAAGAACCGCTGCTACTAAGCCCGGTCGCCGGGGCCGCTCGTCGGCCCCGGCCCTTTTTTGCCTTCACCAATTCCCAACCGGTCTGGCGCTAAGGCTGGCCGGGCTGCCTTAGGGGCAGCGCAGCCATGGGGGCCGCATTGCGTCACAAGCCGATCGCCGCGCCGCACGCCAATCAGCAGGCCTCCTGCGAAATGGCCTGGCTGCTTGGCCAGCCGCACCTCAGCGACTATCTCGAGTTCGTCGCCCACAAGGTGGTCGGCGGCCGCGACGTGGATCCGCGCAGGCTGACCGAGGAATGGCGCGCCGCGAACGACCTCTATTACGATCTCGAGCAGACCGAGGCGGGGATCGCCGACACGGCGGAGTGCCTGCCGCTGGACGGCGCGCTCCAGCCGCTGGTCGACGCGGTCTGCGCGAGCCCCTGGTTCCGCGCGTCGTTCGACAACCTGCCCTTCACCTTCGCCCGGGTCGAGCTCGACAAGCTGGTGGTCTCGCAGAACAGCGTCGAGCACAGCTTCACCGACCGGCTGGCCGCGACCCTGGGGCCCGAGCCGGACGAAGAGACGCTGTTCCGCTTCTGCCTCCCGCTCGAGCGCGAACTGCCCGACGTGCGTATCCGGCGCCTGTCCGGCGACCGCTTCCTGTTCACCAGCCGCTCGACCGATTTCCGGGCGCATGAGCCGCGGCTGCTCCGCCCGGCCGAGCTCGAAGGCCTCGACAGCAGCGGCCCGGTCGCCGCGATGGTCGGAATCATGGTCGGCTTCGGGTCGAACTTCCTGAGCGCGATCCGCAGCGGATCCCGGGTGCTGCTCCAGAACGGCTATCACCGGGCCTACAGCCTTCGCCGGCTCGGCATCACCCACGCTTATTGCATCATCGAGGACGTGACCCGGAAGGACGAGCTCAAGCTCACCGCCGACGCGGAGGTGGGCGCCGATCCGGAATTCTATTTCGCGTCGAAGCGCCCGCCGATCCTCAGGGACTATTTCGACCCGCGCCTGTGCAAAATGCTCCAGGTGCTGCCGATGGAATCGATCGTCGAGATCGAGATGAAGGTCAGGTCGTCGACCGCGACGGAGTGGTGACGAAGGTCCGCTGAGCGCGCTCGGCGCGCGTGACCTGAACGATCTTTCCGCCTTCCAGCCGAAGCACGATGTCTGCCTTCTCGACCAAGGCAGGCCGGTGGGCGATGACCACGCGGGTGACCTGCAGCTTGCTCAGCATGGCGACGATCTGCGCCTCGGTCGCGGGATCGAGATTGGCGGTCCCCTCGTCGAGAAACAAGGCGTCGGGATCGCGATAGAGAGCGCGGGCGAGCAAAATGCGCTGGCGCTGGCCCGAGGAAAGCGCCGCGCCCATGTCGCTGATCAGGCTGTGATACGCCATCGGCATCTTTAGGATATCGTCGTGCACCCGCGCGAGCCGCGACACATGCTCGATCGCCGGCTGGTCCGGAAAGGGATCGAAGAAAGAGATGTTGTCGGCCAGTGTGCCGGTGAGCAGATAATCGTCCTGCATCACCGCGGCGATGCGGCCGCGCCAGGCCGCGACCGTCGCCGGCCCCAGCGGAACGCCGTCGATCACCACCTTGCCCGCGCTGGGCTGGAGCAGGCCCAGGAGAATGCGCATCAAGGTCGTCTTGCCCGATCCGGAAGGCCCGACGATAGCGACGAAGCTGCCTTCGGGAATCTCCAGATCGACCTTGTCGAGGATCGGCGCCTCGGCTGGCCCGTAGGCGAAGGTCAGCCCCTCGAGCCGAACTGTCGGGCCGGGCAACAGCCCCTCACGGGGCACCGCGGCGCGCATCTCCTCCTTCTTCTCGCCGACGATGTCGGCCAGCCGATCGAGGTGAACGCTGAGCAGGCGCCATTTCTGATACTGGCTGATGAGGGACGCGGCGCTCGAGGTGAAGCTGCTGCGATAGGCGAGGAAGGCGAGCAGAAGGCCGACGGTGAGCTCCTGGTTCATCACCGCCAGCGCGCCGAAATAGACGGTGAGCAGGAAGGCGAGGCCGAACAGCAGATCTTCCGCAAGATCGACCTTTATGCCCACGAGACGCGCCTTGTAGGCGGCCGAAATCACCTCGGCGTAGCGGTTGCGCCAGCCATTTTCGCGCATCGCCTCGTGGCCGTGGAGCTTGATCGCGCGGATCGCGCGCATCGTCTCCATCAGATAGGTTTCCTCATTGGCCCGGGCGACAAGCTCCTCCTCGGTCCGCCGCCGCAGACCCGGATAGAGGAGCTGGACGAACAGCACGTAGAAGAGCGTCAGCGCCAGCACGATGCCGGTCAGCTTGAGGCTGATGATCGACATGACGATCACGGTCGTCACGAGCAGCGCCGAATCGATCAGCAGGTTGACGATTCCCTTGCTCAGCAGCGCCTGGATCGGCTGGATCGAGCCGATCCGCGACAGGAGATCGCCGACATGGCGGCGCTCGAAATAGCCGAGCGGCAGCCTGACGAGATGCCGCACGACATTGCCACCCAGCTGGAACGACAGGGACTCGCCGAGCGTCAGCACGACCCAGTCGCGCAAGGCCTGTGTGATTCCCGCGAGCGCGAAGACGACGGCAAAGCCGATGAACAGGACGGCGAGCAGGTTCGTATCGCCCTGGCCGACCGCTTCGTCCACCACCAGCTGGATGAAGAAGGGCGTGATCAGCGCGGTCACCTGGATCAGCAGCGAGAGCAGCAGAATCTGGGTGAAGGGCCCCTGATAGTTGGAGAGCCGGCTCCACAGGCTGCTGAGGCGGGTGCGGTTGCGCGCCTCGATCGGCTTGAAGTCCGCGGTCGGAGTCAGCTCCAGCGCGACGCCGGTGAAATGGCGGCCGAGCTTGGCGAGCGGCATGATCCGCCGGCCCTGCCCGGGATCGAGGATCGTCGCGCGCTTCGCGTCGTTCGATTCGAGGACCACGAAATGGTTCAGGTCCCAGTGGAGGATGGCCGGCTTCTGGAGCTTGTCGAGCTCCTCGATCTCGAGCCGCACGGCGCGCGGCGCGAGCTCGAGATCCGCAGCGATGCCCATCATCTCCTCGAGCGTCGTGCCCTTGATCGAGGTCGGATAACGCTGCCTGAGGCCGCTCAGATTGACGCGGTGGCCGTAATGGAGGGCGATCATGGCGATCGAGGCGAGACCGCACTCGGCCGCCTCCGATTGCAGCAGCGGCTGCATCCGGTTCGACCAGGGCCATTCGATGGCGCTCACGAGCTCAACGCCCCGATCACCGGATCGAACAGGACCTCCCACAGGCTGCGGCGCTCCAGCACGAGGTTGGCGGTGAGGGTCATCCCCGGCCGGAGCGTGCGCCGGTCGGCCGGAATGCGGGGCGCGACCTCGTCGATCCGCACGCGAATGCGGAAGACCGGCTCCTCAATGCCGAGGTTGGAATCGATGTTGGTGGGCTCGGTGGCGACGCGCGAAACCGCGGTCACGGTGCCGCGGCCGGCGCCGTATTTCTGATAGGGAAAGGCGTCGAACAGCAGGCGTACCTGCTGCCCCGGCGTGGCGAATCCGACCGCCCGGGACGGCGCATAGACCCAGATTTCAAGGCGGCTCCCCTGGGGGACGATCGTCACCAGCGACCGGTCAGGCCGGGCATGCTGGCCGACCTCGACGCTGACGTCGCCGACCTGACCGCCGATCGGCGCTGTCAGGACCAGGCGGTCGGTCCGCATCAGCTGGGCCCTTTGCTCGGCGATGGCCGCGCGCTGCGCGGTGAGGACCGAGCGGCTGCGCCCGCCCTCGAGAGAGCGCTGGGCGATCTGCGCTTCCGTGCTGTGCAGCGTCTCGCGTTGGCTGATGATTCGCTCGTTGAGCGATTCCAGTTCCGCCTGCCGCGCGAGCAATGCGGAGCGGCTATCCTCGACCTGCCGCTGGCTGCCCGCGCCTTCGCCGGCGAGCTGCGAGGCGCGCCGCACCGCCGACTGCGCCAGCGTCACCTGTCCGGAAGCGATCCTGCGCTGGCGCTCCAGCGAGCCGATCGCCGCGGCGAGGCTCTGGCGCTGCTGCTGCAGGCCGCGCAGCTCGGCGACGCTGATGTCGGCGCCAAGATCGATCTGGCGCCCGAGCTCCACGTCCTGCGCGGCGAGCTGGGTGAGCTGGCCGCCGACGCCGCCGGCGCCTTGCGCGAGCGACAGGGTCAGCAGCGGCGCCCCGGCCGCTACGATCTGGCCGTCGCGGACGTGAATCTGGCTGACCTCGGCGGTGGCGGACGGGTAGACCCTGGCGATGCCGGCGTCATAGGCAACGATGCCCCTGACGCGGGCGGTGGTGGCGTAGCTGCCGAAGGTCAGGAACAGGATGATCACCGCAGCAAGGGCGAGCACGAGACCGGTATAGAGGCGCGAGGACGGCGGAACGGCGGCGATGACGGTCCCTGCCAGCCGGTCCCGGCTGGCGTCGATGACCTCCATCCGAAAAAGCTGCTTGTTCATGTCCTCGGGATGCGCCTCGCCACTCGAGCGCCGCTGCTACAAGAGAGACCTAAAGGCTCGGTTAAGGCGAGGCTCACCATCGGGCCCAGCCATTTCCGCGGCCCGAACTGGCTTAGCCAAAATTAACGGAAGGTCCGTAGAGCGGCGCCATGGCGCAGAGGTTGCGGATCGGGGGCTTGTGCCTGCTTTCGTTGGCGGCGGGCGCGTGCGCGCCGCACGTCGAGCTGGAGGTCGCTCCGCAGCTCCTGTCCACCGCGTGGAGCCAGCCCGCTTCTCCATCGACGGTTCCGGAAGCCGGCCTGCCCGCGGCGACGCCGGCGAATCTGGGCGCCGCCTTCGGCTCGCAGGAGCTTGAAGGGCTGATCGGCCGCGCCCTGCAGCAGAATGGCGACGTCGGCGTCGCCCGGGCGCGGATCCAGCAGGCCCGGGCGCTGTTCGGAATCGCCCGCGGCGCGATGCTCCCGCTGGTGACCGCCTCGGCTGGCCTCAGCGGTACCCGCACGGAGCGGACCGCCTCCGATCCGTTCGACTTCAGCGACGCCTTCGCCGGCGTCGACATCTCGTTCGACCTCGACCTGTTCGGCGCCAACCGGGCGCGGCGCCGCGCCGAAGGACACCGCCTGCGGGCGGCCGAGTTCGACCAGGGCGCCACGGCGCTGATCGTCGAAGGCGACGTCGCGCGCATTTACGTGCAGCGCGCCGCTTTGGCCGCGCGGATCGGCCTGCTCGATCGCAATATCGAGCAGGCGGCCGAGCTGGAGCGCATCATCCGGGCGCGCGCCAATGCCGGCGATGCGACGCGGGTGGATCTCGGGCTTCAGACCATCCAGCTGCGCGAATTGCAGACCGATCGGCTTCGTCTCGCCGAGGCGCTGGACCGGACGAGAACTGCGATGGCGGTGCTGGTCGGCGAGGAAGCGCCGCGCTTCGTTTTGACGCCTTCGCCGCTCGATGCGCTGCAGGTGCCGGACATGGCGGTGGCCCCGCCGCCCGAATTGCTGGTCCGCCGCCCGGACATCCAGGCCGCCGAGGCCAGGATCGATGCGGCCGGGGGCGACGTCGACGCCGCGCGGCGTGCCTTTTTTCCGCGGCTCAGCCTCAGCGCGAGCGGCATCGGCGAGGCGGCAAGCCTTTCCGGTCCGCTCGCGGCGACCGTTTCCCTCGGTGCGAACCTCCTGTCGCCGATCTTCAACCGGGGCCAGCTGCGCGGCAATCTCGAGTTCGCGGCGGGCCGGCAGGTGGAGAGCGTCGAGCTCTACCGGATCGTCCTGCTGACCTCGCTGGCCGAAGCGGAAAATGCCTTGTCGGCGGTCGAACGCGCCCGGGCGCGGGAAGCCCTCCTGCTTCAGATCGTCGAGGAAGCCCGAGTCACGGCGCGGCTCGCTCGACTGCAATATATGGAAGGCGAAACAGACCTGCAGAGCCTGTTCGACGCCGAGCAGCGACTGGTGTCGGCCGAAGACGCCCGGGCGATCGCTCATCAGGAACGGCTGGAGGCGGCAATCGACCTGTTCAAGGCGATGGGCGGCGCCTATCCGCCGCGGGCGTAGGCGCTGGTGGACAGGGCTGGATTCGAACCAGCGTACGGGAAACCCGGGCAGATTTACAGTCTGCTGCCTTTAACCACTCGGCCACCTGTCCGTGGGAGCGTCCTAGATAGGAAGGCGGCTCCATTGGCGAAACGGCGCAGCGGTGTCAACGCGTTACGCGGGCCATAAACCGGCCATCGTCTCCGCGAAGGCGTGCCACCCGCGCGTGCCCATCACCGCCATCATCAGCACCTGGCTCGCCACCATCAGCGCGCCGCCGTAGATCCACACGCGATGGACTCGCCCGCGCGAGCGCCAGTCGTAGATCATGCCGGCGACGATGATCAGGTCGGGGCCGAAGATGAAGCTCAGCGGCGCCGCGCCTTGGATCAGGCCGAGCGGGATGCGAGCGACCGCCGCACCGAGCAAAGGGACGTTGGAGAGAAGGATCAGCCGTTTGTGAGTTTCGGCATGATTGCGCCAGCGGACCGCGAACCAGGCCGCGACGGCGAAGCTGTTGATCGCGAAAAACGGGATTGCGTAGAAGATGTAGACATCGCCCATCAGGCGAAACCCGCCGTGCATCGCCGCGATCCCGGCGAGGTTGCCCAGCACCACCATTGCCGTGGCGACGCCGGCGCCGAAATAGCCGAGCTTGCGGTGCAAACGGAGATTGCGTGAGGCGATCAGCAGCGGCTGGATTACCATCAGCGCGACCCAGGCGGTGAACACCGTACCGTGGAGAATGAGCAGCGGGCCGATGTCCGGCGTCGTCGGCGGCGCCTCCATCCAGGGCGCCAGATAGAAAGTCGCCGCGAAGCCCCAGACGACGGTCGCAGCGATGGTGAGGCCCATGGCCGTGTAGAAGGCGCGGTCGTTCCTGATGCGGACGGACGCCGGCGGTGTTGCGATCGTGGCCATTTCCCCCTCCCGAAAACGGTTGCGCCTTGCCTAACATCCGCGGCGCCTTCATGGGAAGCGCCATGCGACGCAAGGCCCGCCAGGCGACCAAGGCAGAGAACCGGCCCCGCTTCTGGGGCCGCCACGCGGTCGCCGCGGCGCTCGCCAATCCGGACCGCGAGATCCATCGCATCTGGGCGACTCGCGAGGCCGCTGCAGCGCTCAATTTCGGGTCGATCCCGGTCGTCTTTTCCGACGTCGCCGATTTGGGGCGGATGGTGCCGCGCGATGCGCCGCATCAGGGCGTCGTGGCCGAAGTGGAGCGGCTCGACGACATTCTCCTCGCCGACCTGCTCGATCAGGCGGAGGACAGAAGGCCTCTGGTCGTGCTCGACCAGGTCACCGATCCGCACAATGTCGGCGCGATCCTGCGTTCGGCGGCGGCGTTCAACGCGCTCGGCGTGGTCACGCAGGACCGCCACGCGCCACCAGAATCGGGCGCGCTCGCCAAGTCTGCGAGCGGCGCGCTGGAAACCATGCCCTGGGTGCGCGTCGTCAACCTCGCCCGCGCGCTTGAAGAGATGGCCGAGGCCGGCTTCTGGCGGATCGGGCTGACCGGCGAGGCGCCCATGGCGCTGGCCGAGGCGCTCGGCCCCGCGCGGGTGGCGCTGGTGCTCGGCGCCGAGGGCGAAGGCATGCGCCACAACACCGAGGCACATTGCGACGCGCTTGCGCGTCTTCCCATCACGGGCATCGAAAGCCTCAACGTCTCCAACGCCGCGGCGATCGCGCTCTACGCCGCGAGCGTCGCCTAGTCCTCCGGCGCGATCGTCACGCGAAGGCCGTCCAGCTCCGGACGGAACTCGATCTGGCAGGACAGGCGGCTGACCTCGTTCTTGTGGTCCGAGGTGTCGAGCAAATCGTCCTCGTCGGCCTTGCGCGGGCCGGTCCGCTCGATCCATTCGGGATCGACATGAACGTGGCAGGTCGCGCAGGAGCAGCAGCCGCCACACAGCGCGAGCACTTCGTCGACGCCGCCGTCGCGCAGCACTTCCATGACCGACAATCCGGTCGTCGCCTCGATCTCGCGCTCTTCGCCCTTGCGCGTCACGACGACAAGCTTGGCCATCAATCCACCCCTAGCTATGCGATTTCCGGTAATCGGTGCCGGCTATGGGGATGCCGGCCGCCGAAATC
>DASQJU010000237.1:0-2156 GCA_035630915.1 Allosphingosinicella sp. | reverse complement strand
TGCTGATCGAGATCCTCACCGACCAGGGCATCGGCACCATGGTCACCCGGGAGAAAGCTGCATGACCGATCTGCTCACCGTCGCCGGCCTGCCCGACGGCGCCTTTGCCGAGATCCTCGATTTGGCCGAGCGCACCGATCTCGGCGCGCCGCTCGCGGGGAAGGGCGTCGCGCTCGTCTTCCAGAAGCCGTCGGCGCGGACCCGCAACTCGATGGAGATGGCCTGCGTCCAGCTCGGAGCGCACCCGGTCTACATCCAGAAGGAGGAGGTCGGGCTCGGCACGCGCGAGAGCGCCGAGGACGTGGCGCGGACGCTCGCCTGCTTCCATTCGATCATCGCCGCGCGGGTGATGGATCACCGCGATCTCAAGGCGATGGCCGACGCGACCGAAGCCCCGGTGCTCAACCTCCTCTCCGACAGCGATCATCCGCTGCAGGCGCTGGCCGACCTCCTGACCGTGAAGCAGCTGCTCGGGCGCCTCGAAGGCGCCCGGATCGCCTATGTCGGCGACGCCGACAACAATGTCGCCCGCTCGCTCGCGCAGGGCTGCGTCGCCGTCGGCGCCGAGCTGACTTTGGCGAGCCCGGCCGCCTATGCGCTGAAGGACGCGCCCTACGGCGTGCGCCGCGTGACCGATCCGGCCGAAGCCGTGGCGGGCGCGCAAATCGTCTACACCGACGTCTGGGTCTCGATGGGCCAGGATTCGGAGACCGAGAAGCGGATGAAGGATCTGGCCGACTATCAGGTCAACGAGGCGCTGATGGCCAAGGCGAGCGGCGCCTTCTTCCTCCACTGCCTTCCCGCGCGGCGCGGCGAGGAGGTCACCGACGCGGTGATGGAGGGCGCGAAGAGCGCGGTCTGGCGCCAGGCCGAAAATCGCATGCACACCGCGCGCGGCGCGCTGGCCTGGCTCGCGGGAATGCGATGACCGACACCCGCTCCCGACGCCTGCGCGCGCTGTCGGACCTGATCCGCGCCGACGCGCTCGCCAGCCAGGAGGAGGTGACCGAGCGCCTTCGCGCGTTCGGCTTCGACGTGACCCAGGCGACCGTCTCGCGCGACCTCGAGCAGATCGGCGCGGTCAAGGTGAAGCGCGGCGGCGTGCTCTCCTACGCGCTGCCCGACCAGATCCACGCCGCCGACTGGAGCACGGACCGGCTGCAACGGATTCTCGCCGAATGGGTGACGGGCATGGAGGCGGCCGGCCAGATGATCGTGATCAAGACCCCGCCCGGCTCGGCGCATCTCGTCGCGTCGGCGATCGACCATGCCGCGCTGCCGGAGATCGCCGGCACCGTTTCGGGCGACGACACGATGTTCGTGTGCTGCCGCGACGGGGTCAACGCCCACGCGATCCTCATGCGCTTCAAGCGGATGATGGGTCAGGAGAAGGTCAGCTATGGCTGAGCTTCATCGTCATCCCAGCGCAAGCTGGGATCTCATTTCCCTGTCCCGACGCCGCTGAAGGCAAAGGGATTCCAGCTTGCGCTGGAATGACGGAGTAGAAGAATGACTGACGTTTCTAAAAAGGACGGGCCGAAGAAGGTCGTCCTCGCTTATTCGGGCGGCCTCGATACCTCGATCATCCTCAAATGGCTGCAGACCGAATATGGCGCCGAGGTCGTGACCTTCACCGCCGATCTGGGGCAGGGCGAGGAGGTCGAACCAGCCCGGCGCAAGGCCGAGCTGCTCGGGATCAAGCCGGAGAACATCTTCATCGACGATCTGCGCGAGGAGTTCGTCCGCGACTACGTCTTCCCGATGTTCCGCGCGAACACCGTCTATGAGGGCCAGTATCTGCTCGGCACCTCGATCGCCCGGCCGCTGATCGCCAAGCGCCAGATCGAGATCGCGCGGCAGGTCGGCGCCGACGCGGTCTGTCACGGCGCCACCGGCAAGGGCAACGACCAGGTCCGCTTCGAGCTCGGCTATTACGCGCTGGAGCCCGACATCCGAGTCATCGCCCCGTGGCGCGAATGGGAGTTCGCCAGCCGCGAGCAGCTGATCGACTTCGCCGAGAAGCACCAGATTCCGATCAACAAGGACAAGCGTGGCGAGGCGCCCTTTTCGGTCGACGCGAATCTCCTCCACTCCTCCTCGGAGGGGAAGGTGCTCGAGGATCCCGCGGTCGAGGCGCCCGAATATGTCCACCAGCG
>DASQJU010000236.1:0-8595 GCA_035630915.1 Allosphingosinicella sp. | reverse complement strand
CTCGACATGGCCCGCGCGGCCGGCGTCGACGTGATCGTCGTCGATCATCACAAATGCGCGAGCCGTCTCCCGGACGGCTTCGCCATCGTCAATCCGAACCGGCTCGACGAGAGCGATGAGGGCGCCGGCCACGGCCATCTCGCGGCGGTCGGCATGGCCTTCCTGCTCGGCGCGGCCTTGCTCAGGACGCTGCGCGGCCGCGGCTATTTCGCCGGGCGCGAGGAGCCGAAGTTGATCGACCTGCTCGATCTGGTCGCGCTCGGCACGGTCGCCGACGTCGCCCAGCTCCGCGGCCTGAACCGCGCCTTCGTCACGCAGGGGCTGAAGGTAATGGCGGCGCGCCGCAATGTCGGCCTGGCCGCGCTCGCCGACGCAGCTCGCTTGTCGCGGGCGCCGGAATGCCGCGATCTCGGCTTCGCGCTTGGCCCGCGGATCAATGCCGGCGGCCGGGTCGGCAAGTCCGATCTGGGCGTGCGGCTGCTGACCACCGAAGATCCGGAGGAAGCCGCCGGAATCGCCGCCGAGCTCGACCGGCTCAACGAGGAACGGCGGGCGATCGAGGCCGAGGTCGGTGAGGCCGCCGAGGCGCTGTGCGCGGCGCAGGGCAATCGGGCCGTGGCCGTGGTCGCCGCGCCCGGCTGGCATCCGGGGGTGATCGGCATCGTCGCGGGGCGGCTCAAGGAGAAGCTGCACCGCCCGGCGATCGTCGTCGCGCTGGACGAGGACGGCCTCGGCAAGGGATCGGGGCGCTCGATCTCCGGCGTCGATCTCGGCGCCGCGGTGCTTGCCGCCAGGGACCGCGGCCTGCTGATCGCCGGTGGCGGGCATGCAATGGCGGCAGGGCTGACGGTCGCGGGTAACCGGCTGGCCGAGCTCGTCGATTTCCTTGAGGAACGGCTCGCCGCGGATGTGGCGCGCAGCCGCGACGATCGCGCCTTGCTGCTCGACGCACTGGTTTCGCCGGGCGGCGTCAACGCCGCTTATTGCGACGCGCTCGACGCCGGCGGGCCTTATGGCGCCGGGTGGCCGGGGCCGCACGTCGCCGCAGGGCCGGTCAGCATCGTCAAGGCCGACGTGGTCGGTAACGGGCATTTGCGGGTCATCGCCGCCGGAGCCGACGGGCGCCGGGTCAAGGCGATCGCCTTCCGGATGGCGGAAAGCGCGCTCGGCGAGGCACTGCTCGCGGCGCCGCCGCACCGCAAGCTGTGGCTGGCTGGCCGCCTCAAGCGCGACGATTACAATGGCGGCGGCGCGGCCGAGCTCCACCTCGAGGACGCGGCCTGGGCCGATTGACTCGACTCGCCCCGGCTGTGATCCTTGCGGGCAAAGAGGGGAAGTTCATGGCGGGCGCGCATCTTTCCATTCCGATCAATCCGGCCAAGCTCCTTGCCAGCGACGGGGATTTCGGGCTCGCCGCGCACAGCGCGGCCGGACCGCTCAGCCTCCAGTTCGTCGATGCGGACGAGCGGCCACTCGGCAAGCCCCGCCCGCTCGAAATGCCGCGCCCGGTCGCGATGGAGGTGCCCGGTGGCGCGGGCGGCTTCGACTGGCACAAGACGCTGCCGCCGGCGAGCGTGGCGGTTGCCCGAATTCCCGCCGCGGCGGCCGCCGTGCACGCCTTTGCCGGCGACAATCTCATGGCGGCAATGCCGCTTGCCGCCGCCATGGCTCCGGGCCCGACGCCGCCCGCGTCGCGCAAGATCTTCAATCCCGCGGGTCGCTGGAAACTGACCCTCGTCTCCGACCTGTTCGTGGCCGAGAAGGATTTCTTCGATGCCGCCGCCGCGCTCGACAGTTTCATCCGCGGCGAGCCGCCGTTCAACGAGCCCACCGGCGCCCGCCTCCAGATCGAGGCTTTGTTCTGGCCGAGCCCACCGGGCGGGCTGTTCAACACCAAGGTCGACGGACGCCTGGTCTTCGGCGACAACGAGCTGGTCAAGCGCTACCTCAAGAAAGCCAAGGCGAAGGGCGAGCTGACCATCGTCCTCGTCAACCTCGGGACGCGCGGCGGCGCCGGCGGGAACAAGGAGCGCCCGGCCTGGGTGACGATCACCAGCGCGCCGAGCGAGGTCTGGCAGGCGGTCGCGCTGCACGAGCTCGGCCACAGCTTCGGCCTCGCCGACGAATATGACGATTCCAGCCAAACCGTGCCCGAGCCCTCCAAGCTCGAGCCCAATGTCACCGACAAAAGGGACGCGACCAAGGCGCCCTGGGCGCCGCTCGTGACGCCGGGAATCGCGGTGAACCCGACCTGCCCTGCGGGCGTGGTCCCGCCGGCGCCGGCCGGGGTCGTCGGTACTTTCGAGGGCGCGCGCTACAAGAAGACCGGCCGCTACCGGCCGACCGCCGAATGTCTGATGCAGCGCACCGACAAGAGCTTCTGCCCGGTCTGTCAGGCGCAGATCCGCAAGGCGCTCGCCGCCGCCTGAGCCTCGATCCTGGCGGGTTGACCCTCCTGCGCCCAGCCCCTAAGTCGCGCGTCGCTTCACGGCCCCATCGTCTAGCGGTCTAGGACGTCGCCCTTTCACGGCGAAAACACGGGTTCGAGTCCCGTTGGGGTCACCAGCTATCCAGCCAGAATCCTGATCAGCTCCGCGCGGTCGATATTGCCGCCCGAGACGATCGCGACGGCGCGGTCGATCCCCGCCTTCTCCGCCGCCGCCACAGCCGCCGCTCCCGCGCCTTCGGCGACGACGTGATGCTCGACAGCGAGTCGGCGGATCGCCGACTCGACCTCGGCGATGCCGACCACCGTCACCTCGTCGACCAGTCGGTGCAGCAGCGGCCACATCTCGTCGAGCACCCGCGTCGAGCCCATGCCGTCGATGAAGCTGGGCTCGCGCGGCACCGTGACCGGCGCGCCCGCCTCGAGCGCCGCCTTGAGCGGCAGCGACGTCTCGGTCTCGACCGCGACGATACGGCAGCCGGGCCTCCTCATCCGCACCGCCTGGGCGATACCCGAGGCGAGGCCGCCGCCGCCGATCGGGATCAGCACCGCCTCGACCTCCGGCAGGTCCTCGACGATCTCCGCGCCGATCGTGGCGGCGCCGGCGATCATCTCGCGTTCGCAGACGGGATGGAGGAAGGTGCCCGTCCCGCCCGTCTCGCGAGTCTCCACGATCCGCCACCATTCGGCGAAGCAATGCTCGTGGACAGTAGCGCCGAGCCGCCTCAGGCCATCGACCTTCACCCGCGCCGCATTGTCAGGGACGTGGATCGTCACCGGCAGGTCATGCCGCGCGGCGGCCGCGGCCACCGATTGGCCGAAATTGCCGGCGCTGACGCTGACGATTTCAGCCAGCGGGCGAAGGTCCATCCGTGCTCGAAGCAGGTTGGTCGCGCCGCGGATCTTGTACGAGCCGTGGGGCTGGAGGCACTCGAGCTTGAGCCAGGTCCGCCCGTCCCGCATCGGAACGAGCGGTGTGCGCAATGCGACGCCCGCGATCCGCGCCCTGGCCTCTTCGATCTCCCTGAAGGTCAGCGGATCGGCGAGGTTCATCGCCGCCGCGCCGTCTCGAGCGGCTCCGAGGTGATGGGATAGCCGATCCCCTCCGGAATGCAGACGTGCGGCTCGCCGCCCCGCTCCTCGACCCATGGCGTGATCTGCGTCACCGGGTGGCGAGCGGCGTCCTCCAGTGCCTCGCCGATCGTGTCGAAGCGGGCCAGTCGCTCGAGATTGCGGCGCGTTGGAAAGATGACGTGCGCTCGGCCGGAATCGACCTCTCCGAGGATGTCGATCGCGCTCGCCCAGAAGGCGCGCACCGCCTCATGCTCGCTGATCCTCGGCTCCTGGGCGTCGGCGGGCACCTCGGCGAGGAAGAAGAGCGTGTCGAAGCGCCGCGTCTCGCGGAAATTCGGGCACCAGCGCGCGAAGGGCGTCAGCGCGCGGTCGTCGATGGCGACGCCGTGGGCTTCGAGGAGCGAGGCGAACGGCTCTTCGTCGGCGATTCCCCGGCGCAGCGCCTCGACGGTCGCCGGTTCCGGCGCGGGCGTAAGGCCCGCCGCCAGACCGGTCTCCTCGATCGTTTCGCGGATCGCCGCCACTTTCGCCGCAGCGGAGCCCATCAGCTCCGCCGTGCGGTGATCGTCTGCGTCAATCCTGCCCCCCGGAAAAACGAGCGCGCCCGCCGCGAAGGCCATGGTCCCGGTCCGCTCGGTCACCAGCAGCTCGGGCGGCCCGCTTGCCCGCGCGCGCATCAGCACCAGAGTAGCGGCGGGGATCGGCTCGGGCAGATCGGACATGGCCAGTGCCTAGGCGCGAAGCTGGGGCGATGCTAGGTCCGTGACGATGGGGCGGGCCTTGTTCTTCCTGCTGGTCTTTTTCGGTGCCGTTTCGGCGCCTGCCGCCGGCCCGCCGTTCGCGCGCGTGATATACAGCAATGCGACCTTGATCGACGGCACCGGCGGTCCGCCCCGGATGGGGATGGCGGTCATCGTCAACGACGAGCGGATCGAGGACGTGGTTCCGGTCGCACAGCTCACCCCCGAGTTGCGGCAAGGCGCGATGCTCATCGACCTGACCGGCCTCTACCTTCTCCCCGGGCTGATCGACAGCCACCAGCACCTCGCCACCCCGCCCAACCGCCGACGCGCCGAGGCGCTGCTTCGACGCGACCTCTATAGCGGAATTACCGCGACGCGGGTCATGGCCGACGATCTGCGCTCGATCGCCGAGCTCGATCGGGCGGCGCGCACCGGCGAGATCGCATCTCCCGACCTCTGGTACGCGGCGGTGTTCGCCGGCCGCTCCTTCTTCGGCGACCCGCGCACCGCTGCGGTCAGCTTCGGCTACACGCCAGGCGAGGCGCCCTGGGCACAGGCGATCGACGCTTCCACCGACCTAAGGCTTGCAGTGGCCCGGGCGCAGGGCACCGGAGCCGCGGCGGTCAAGATTTATGCCGACCTGCCTCCCGACGTCATCCGCGCTTTAGCCGAGGAGGCGCGCCGGCAGGGCATGATGGTCTGGGCGCACGGCATGGTCTTCCCCACGCCCCCTGACCAGGTGATCGCGGCCAATCCCGACACGATCAGCCACACCTGCTATCTCGCTTACCAGGTCTCAGAGCGACGCCCGGCGACCTATCGCGAGCGTTTCCCGGTCGATGCTGCGGCATTCTCCAATGGCGACCATCCGGCGATGGAGCGCCTGTTCGCCGCGATGCGCGCACAGGGCGTCCTGCTCGACGCGACCCTGCGCGTTTATCGCGAGGGCGAGCGCCGCGCGACGCGGGAGAGGCCCGCCCTTTGCAGCCTCGATCTCGCCGCCCGCCTCACCGCCGAGGCACGCCGCGCCGGCGTTCTGGTCTCGGCGGGGACCGACGGCGACACGCCCCATACGGCGCCCTATCCGGGCCTGTTCGACGAGCTCGAGCTGCTCGTCCAGCGTGCCGGCTTCAGCCCGCTAGAGGCGATCCGCTCGGCGACCCAGATCGGAGCGATGACCATGGGGAAGGGCCAGTCGATGGGTGTGGTGGCCCCCGGCTATCTCGCCAACCTGGTGGTGCTGGAGCGCGATCCTCTGGCGGACATTGCCAACATGCGCTCCGTACAGTTCACGGTGAAGCGCGGCCGTCGCTACGACCGCGCCGACTATCGCCCAATCACGGCCGAGGAGGCCGGTGCAGATGAAGACTGAGCTCGATCGCCGCGCCTTCCTCGCTCTGGCCGGAGCCGGCGCACTGATTCCCGGCGCAGCGCTGGCTCAGCCGCCCGCGCGCGACATGATCATCGTCAATGCGCTCGGCGGACTCTCCGATCCCAACGTCGACCAGCCGGCCGACCGGCGCGCCTTGTCGGATCGGATCGTCGCCGACGCGCGCGCCTCGGGCCTCACCGCGGTCAACGTGACGATGGGCTATGTCGCCGGGGACGAGGAGCCGTTCGAACAGAGTGTGCGCGAGATCGCCCGCTGGGACGCTCGCGTCGGCCGGCGCACCGGCGAATTGCTCAAGGTCCTGTCTGCCGCCGACATCCTGCGCGCCAAGCGCGAAGGGAAGATAGGCCTCATTTACGGCTTCCAGAACGCCGTCATGATGGGGAGCGACGCCAGCCGGGTGCAGGTCTTCGCAGATTTCGGCGTGCGCGTCTTCCAGCTGACCTACAACCCGGCCAACACGCTCGGCGACGGATCGATGGCCCCGCGGAACCGGGGCTTGACCTCGTTCGGCCGCGACGTGGTCGCCGCGCTTAATGACTCGCGGGTGATGGTCGATCTTTCGCACAGCGGGCAAAGGACCTGCCTCGAAGCGGCCCGTGCTTCGCGCGCGCCGATCTCGATCAACCATACCGGCTGCCGCGCGCTGGTCGATCTCCCGCGCAACAAGACCGACGAGGAATTGAGGCTGGTGGCCGCGCGGGGCGGCTTCGTCGGCATCTACTTCATGCCTTTCGTCAACGCCCGCAGCGTCTGCACCGCGGCCGACGTCGTCGCCCATCTGGACCATGCAGTGAACGTCTGCGGCGAGGACCATGTCGGAATCGGGACCGACGGCGGGACGACGGGGGTCGACGACATGGCCGCCTTCCGGACGGCGATGCGCGAGGAGGTCGCCGCGCGGCGGGCGGCGGGGATCGGCGCGGCGGGCGAGAATCCCGACACGCTTCCCTTCTGCGAGGAGCTTTCCGGCCCGGGCCAGTATCGCCGCCTGGTCGGCCTGCTCGAGCAACGCGGCTGGCCCGCGGCGCGGATCGAGAAGATCATGGGGATGAACTTCGTCAACTTCGCGCGGGAGGTCTGGGGGGCATGAGCGACGCCTGGGTCCAGTTCGTCAACACCGCTGTGGTGCCGATCGGGCTGATGCTGATCATGTTCAGCCTCGGCCTGACGCTGACGCTGCGCGATTTCGCGCTCGTGGTGAAGCGCCCCCTGCTGGTCGGCGCGGGCTTCGCGACGCACCTGCTCGTCCTTCCTTTGCTCGGCCTCGCCGCCGGGGCACTGTTCCAGCTCTCCCCCCAGATGGCGCTCGGCCTGTTCATCGTCTCGCTCTGCCCGGCGGGCACGACCTCCAACGCGCTGACCTTCGTCGGGCGCGGGAATGTGGCGCTGGCCGTCGTGCTGACAGCCCTCACCAGCCTCGTCACCGTCTTCACCATCCCGATCGTGCTGAGCTGGGCGGTGCCCTGGTTCCTCGGCGGCTCGGGAACGACGGTGCCGACGCTCGACGTGGGGACGACGATCCTGCAGTTGGTGCGGATCACGGTATTGCCGATCGTCGCGGGCATGATTGTCCGCCATTTCGCGCCCGTCTTCGCGGCGCGGATGGCCAAGTGGCTGCGGCCGACCGCCTTCGTCATCCTCGTTGTCGTCATCGCCTTCTCGGTGATCGTCAGCCTCGATCTGGTGCTCGACAATCTCCTCCGGGCGACACCCGCGATCCTCGCGCTCAACCTTTCCGCCATGGGCTTCGGGCTGTTGCTGGGCCGGCTGCTCGGCGCCGGCGCGCGCGATTCGATGACGCTGGCGATCGAAACCGGCGTGCAGAACGTGACGCTCGCCATCTTCCTGACGCTGACCGTGCTCGGCAGCCTTCCGCTGGCAGTCACCCAGAACATCTACGGCGTGACGATGATCCTCAGCGCCAGCCTACTTATTCGCTGGTGGCGCGGGCGGATCGAGGCCGAGGCCTGATGCTGTACGTCTCCGCCGAGGAGGTCGCGCGCCTCCTGCCCTATGAGGAATGCATCCCGCTGATGCGCGAGGCGATGATCGCGCTGTCGCAGCGGCGCACCCGCCAGCTGCTGCGCTCGATCCTCGATCTGCCCGAGGGGCGCGCCTTCGGCTCGATGCTCGGCGCGATGCTCGACGACGGCGTATTCGGCGCCAAGCTGGTCAGCGTTTATCCCGACAATTTCGCCCATGGCGGTCCTTCGCATCAGGGCGTGGTCGTGCTGTTCGATGCCGCGACCGGCGCCCCGGCGGCGATCCTCGAGGCCGGCGAAATCACCGCGATTCGCACCGCCGCCGCCTCGGCCGCCGCGACCGATGTGCTGGCGAGGCCCAACGCCACGTCGCTCGCGATCCTCGGCTATGGCGAGCAGGCGCGCCGCCATGTCGAGGCGATACGCTGCGTTCGCGACATACCCCGCCTGACCGTGTGGGGCCGCTCGCCGGACAAGGCCGCTGCCTTCGCTGCCGCGTTCGGCGGCGAGGCCTGCGAAACCGTCCAGGCCGCGGTCGCCGAAGCCGACATAATCTGCACCGTCAGCGCCGCGCCCGAGCCGATCCTCCTTTCGGACTGGGTGCGCGACGGAACCCATATCAACGCCGTGGGATCGTCGCGCGCCGGGCCGGTCGAGATCGACAACGCGCTCGTCGCCCGGTCCCGCTTCTTCGCCGACCATGAGGAGGGCGTGCGCGCCCAGGGTGCGGAGTATCTGGACGCGTTGGCGGCGGGCGCGATCGGCGAGAATCACCTGCTCGGTGAGATCGGATCTGTGATGGCCGGGACGCTCCCGGGACGGAATGATCCTGGCGACGTCACGATCTACAAATCGCTCGGCTCGATCGTCCAGGATCTGGCCGCCGCCCGGCACATCATCGCCGGCCTCCGCGGTCGCTGAATTCTGTGACGCCATCGCGAAGGGAGTCGTTCCGCG
>DASQJU010000235.1:0-6930 GCA_035630915.1 Allosphingosinicella sp. | reverse complement strand
TTCACGAACGCCTGGTCGCGGTCGTTGTTGAGGCGCATGGCGATGATCGTGCCGCATTGTGAGAGCACGCCCTCGGCGAGGTCGGACGGGCGTTGCGTGATCAGGCCCAGCGATACGCCATATTTGCGGCCTTCCTTGGCGATCCGCTCGAGGATCTTGCGCACCGCCTGGCCGGTCGAGGTCTTGTCCGACGGGATGTAGCGGTGCGCCTCTTCGCAGATGAGCAGAACCGGGCGCTGTGCTTCGCTACGCGACCAGATCGCATAATCGAAGACGAGTCGCGATAGCACCGCGACGACCACCGAGACGATGTCTGAAGGGACGCCCGAGACGTCGATGATCGAGATCGGCTTGCCCTTGGCGGGCAGGCGGAAGATCTTGGAGACGAACGAGCCCATCGAATCCGCGACCAGCATGCCTGAGAACATGAACTGGTAGCGCGGATCGGACTTGAGCTCGTCGATCTTGCCCCTGAGGCGCATGAAAGGCGCGGTGTCGGTCGCCTTGTTGAGCAGCCCCATTTCGTGGGCGATCGCCGTCGTCAGATCCGACAAGGCGTAGGGGATCGGCGAATCGACGGTGAGCTTCGACAGCCCTTCCGCGGCCCGGTTCTTGCCGCGCGCCTGAAGCAGGCACTTGGCCAGGATGTCCATGTCCTGCTGGCGGTCGGCGCCCTGCGAGGTGATGAACACCTCGCAATGCTCCTCGAAGTTCATCAGCCAGTAGGGCATCGCCAGATTGTCGACGTTGAACAGTTCGCCATGACCCTTGAACGCGGCCGAATACTCGCCGTGCGGGTCGATCATGACGATATGACCCTCGGGCGACTGGTCGCAGATTCGGTGCATGATCAGGGCGGCGGCGGTCGACTTGCCGGTGCCCGTCGATCCCAGGAGGGCGAAATGCTTGCCGAGCAAGGCGTCGATGTAGAGCGCGCCGCGCACGTCCTTGGTCGGATAGACGGTGCCGATCTCAATATGCGCGCGCTCGTCGGCGGCGAACATCTGCTTGAGGTCGTTGGCGGCGACCGGATAGGCCTTGCTGCCCGGGATCGGGTAGGAGGTGATGCCGCGCTTGAAGTTGACGAGCTTGCCCGTCACCGGGTCCTCGTCGCCTTCGCCGAGAAAGTCGATCTCGGCGCTGACCGTTCCTGCCTCGGCGTCGGTTACCCGAAGCCGGCGGATATTGGCGAGCAGCCAGCGGCGGCTCGAGGCGATCTTGATCTGGCTGCCGACCTGGCCGGACATGGCGATGCTCGGATCGGGATCGTCGGCGAGTTCGCTGAGGCGGCGGCCGACGATCTCGACCTGCGCCCCGCTGCCGCCGACCTCGACCACTTGGCCGATCGCCTCGTGGCTCGCGACCAGCTGCCTTTTGGCCCGGGCGACCGGCTGGATGTTGCCGGTGCCGCCCTCGTTGGCGGGAAAGCTGTGGAGGTTCATTCCATCGGTCATAAAGGGCCTAACACCTGGTGCAGGGCGCCCTTCCTAATTGAATAGGGTAAACAAGAGTTTGAGAAAGATGGCGGGGCTTATCCGTAGCGGCGCTGGAAGGCCGCGCTGGCCGCCCAGCCGAGGAGGAGCGAGAGCGAGACGGCAACAATGCCATAAGTCAGCGACCAGCGCTCTGCCGCGTCGGCAACGAACCGCTCGAACCCCAACTTCTCGATCCTGATCTCGCGCGCTGCGCCCGCAATCACGCGGCCGTCGCGAATCAGGAAGGTCTCGGCCGAATAGGTGCCGACCGGCACCCGCGCCGGGATGCCGATTCGGGCGCGGTAGAGCACGCCTTCGCTGATCTCCACGCCGCGGGGATATTCGGCATAAAGTTGGTTGCGCCGGCGCAGATCGATCAAGCCCTGCTCGAAGCGGCCCAGCACAGCCGCGGAAGCGCCGCCGCCGGGCGAGAGCTGGAGATTGTCGAGGCCGAGCTCGTAGATCGCTGCGGTCCGCTCGTCGATCAGCCGCGAGAGCGGGCGCGACGAGGCGACGGCGTAGAAAGCGGGGGCGGAGCGGAAGCGGACCCGCTCGACGTTCATCCAGATGCCTGCGACCTTCTGTTTCTCGCGCAGCACGATCCGCTCGAGCGGCCCTTTCAGCACGACCGCGATGTCGGGGGTCGATTGCGGCGTCCGCCCGCCGGGGTAGAGGATCGCGCCGAACAGCAGCAGCTCGGCACCGGAGAAGCTGTAGCGGATCTCGATGTTGCGCTGGGAGACGTCTGGAACGAGCCGGGGCTCCGCCTGGCCGAGCGCCAGCGGCGACAGCAAGGCGAGGACGAGGATCCGAAGGCGCCTCACAGCATCTGCACCGTGTAGATTTCCTCGGGTCGATAGCCGAGCTGGAGCGCCATGCGGAAGGCGACGCCGAGCACGACGATCGCCAGGATCATGCGCAGCAGCTCGGGCTTCATCTTCTGGGCGAAGCGCGCGCCATATTGCGCGCCGATCACCGAGCCCAGCAGCAGCAGTCCGGCAAGGACGATGTCGACCGAGCGGGTGGTGGTGGCGTGGACGAGGGTGGTGACCGCGGTGACGAACAGGATCTGCAGCAGCGAGGTTCCGACGACGACCTGCGCCGACATGCCGAGCAGATAGATCATCGCCGGAACCATGATGAAGCCGCCGCCGATGCCGAGCAGGACCGTGAGCAGGCCCGAGATGAAGCCGAGCCCGAGCGGCGCGAGCGGCGAGATGTAGAGGCCCGAGCGGTAGAAGCGCCAGCGCATCGGCAGCGCGGCGATGATCGGGTTGTGGCGCCGTGCCGCGCGCGCCTGCGACCGGGCCGAGGGCTTCAAGATATCGAGCGCGGTCGCGGCTTCGCGCGCCATCATCAGGCCGACCGTGCTCAGCAGCAGCACGTAGAGCACCGAGATGACGGTATCGATCTGCCCCGAATTCTGCAGCAGGCGGAAAATGAAGCCGCCGAGGACCGATCCCATCACGCCGCCGGCGATGATCACCGCGCCCATCTGCACGTCGACCCCTCGGCGCCGGCGGTGGGCGAGAACGCCGGAGATGCTGGTGCCGGTGATCTGGGTCGTCGCCGAGGCGACCGCGACGGCCGGCGGAATGCCGTAGAAGATCAGGATCGGCGTGGTCAGGAAGCCGCCGCCGACGCCGACCATCCCGGTCAGCAGGCCGACGAGCCCGCCGAGGCCGACGATGACCAGCGCGTTCACCGAAAGGCCCGCGATCGGCAGGTAGATGTCCATCGCTGGACCCTAACGGTGAAAGCGCCTGCGCGGAAGGCGAGGGCGAATCAAAAGTCCGTGGCGAGAACCAGCGCGGGGCCGGAGGCGGGACGCGCGTCACCGGCGATGCGAACGCGCCAGTCGGCCTCGATCCGCACCGCGGTGCGCGCGACGGGCAGGCGGTAGGCGAGGCTCGGCCCGATATCGAGCCGCGACGCGCCGGGCTGGGCCGCTCCCCAGGCGCCGCCGCCGACTTCGAACCGGCCGAGCGTGGCGACCGCGCGGAGCGAGCCGTCGACGAACCCGTCGCGCGATCGCAGGCCGACCATGCCCGCCTGGGCATAGCCGTCGATCCGGAAACGCTCGCCTATGGCGCGGGAGAAGCCACCATAAGCGGTGATCGAAAAGGCGGAGCGCCCCTCGCTGCCGATCGCTTGCCGCCGTTCGGCGAGCAGCGACACGGGGATCGAGGCGAACGGCCGCCAATCGACCCCGGCGGCGATCTCGGCCCCCGCCGGACGGCGCAACGGGAGATAGGCCCGCGCGCTCAGCGACCAGTGGCGGTCGAGGCGGTACATCAGCCGCCCGCCCGCCTGGCTGCCGCCCAGCGTTCCGCCAGGCGCGAGCGACGGCTGCCCAAGGTCGTCGCGCGCCAGCAGCCAGGCCGAACCGCTCCAGCGGCTCGGCCGGGCCGGAAGGGACGTGGGAATTGTCGCGGTGGGTCCGATCCCGGCCGCTCGCGGCGGTTCGGCGGGCATGACGGAGTCGAGGGACATTGCGGCGAAGACGGTTTCACCGGCGCCGGCCATGACAGCGATCGGCGGGGCCGGCCCTTGCTCTCGAAGCTGAGCGTATAGAGTAGGTGTCGCTTCTGGGTCCCGACTCCCTTCCGGCGCAGCCACGATAGCGACCGCAGGAGCCGGCGGCGCAAGCGCTGCCTCCGCGGCCACCGGCGTTTCCAGGGCCGCCAGGGGCGTCGGGCCGAGTGAAAGCAGGACCGCGCGGATGCAGATCCAGCCGCCAAGCAGCACGCCCAGAAAGCGGAGCGGCGCCGCCTTGCTCATTCGGCCGGGATTTGATCGGGGAAGGCGTGCGCGGTCTTGTCCCAGACCGCGGCCCGGCCCGTCCATAACATCGTCACGTAACGCGTCACCGCGCGCCGGGCGGCCATCATCGCCACCATGTTGGCGGTCACCACGCGTGGCACTGCCCGGACGCCTTCGCGCCAGCCATGGATCGCCGCGACGAAGCCGAACCGGATGCCGAGCCGCCACAGCAAGAGCACCGAGTTGATCGCCAACAGAATGAGGACGGGCCGGGAGAAAGGCTCGGGCGCCCGTCCGATGCTCCACCCCGCAAACAAGAGCAGCGGCCAGAGGAGCAGCGCGCAATAGCCGGCGAAGAGGACCAAAGCGGCCAAGACGGACTGGCGATCCCTGAGCCGCATCCAGCGCTCCGCCATGCCGCTTCCCCAGCCGAGCCGATCCCACCCGGCGAGCGCGATCCCGGTCATCCATCGCGCCTTCTGGGCGACCGCCGCGCTCAGCGTCGCCGGGAAATATTCGCGGGTGGCAATGACCGGGGCGCCTTTGCCGGCCGGCAGGCGGATGAAGGTCGCGGGAAAGCCCGCCGCGCGCAGTCGCAGGCCGATCTCATAATCCTCGGTCAGGCTGCCGGGATCGAACGGTACGCCGTGCGCGGCCGCGAGCGCTTCGATCGCGCGCCGCGAGATGACGCAGCCAACGCCCGCCGACGGGATGCTCGCGCCAAGCGCCTCACGCACGACCATCTCCTTGCCGTGCGCCTCGGCGAACTCGTCGATGTAATGGCCTGCAATCCAGCGCGAGCGCTCATCAATCAGCGGGAGGACCGGAAGCTGGACCAGGTCGAAGCGCTCGATCAGCGCATCGAAAATATCTAGCTCGGCGGAGTGAACGACATCCTCGGCATCGTGCAGCACGATCGCCTTGAAGCGGCGCCCCTCGGTAGCCTCGTCCTCGCGCATGCGCCGCCATAGGCTGTTGAGGCAATCGGCCTTGCAGGTCGGTCCCGCGCGGGTACCGACGACCAGCCGCACCTTGTCGCTCGCCACGGCCCGCACCGCCTCGGCCGTGGCCGGATCGTTCGGATAGCAGCCGACATAGATTGCATAATCGCTGTCGCCGAACGCGCGGATTGCGTGGCGCAGCATCGCCCCGATCACTGCCGATTCGTCCCACGCGGGAATGAAGATCGCGATGCGCCCCGGTTGCATCGCCCGGGGCCGCGTGGCAGCCACAAAGCGCGCCCGCCCTTGAACGAGGCGCTTCAATCGGAGCCACAAATAGAGCAGGTCGACGCCCAGATCACTCAGGCCAAGAAAAAGGAAGCCGATTGCGGAGAACAAAGTCAGCTCGCGTACGACTAGATTGCCAGCATCAAGAACAGTGAGGAGCATGGTCATGACTCACCTCCGATTCGCTCTCATAAATGCTCTGAAATATTTGGACGGTTTGCAAGAGGCGGATGGAAGAACGTTGATCGAGGACAAGTCCAATGATGCATTATCGCCCATGAAGCAGGACATTGAGTCCAATTCGAAGGCGGCGACTTGATGCGCTGCTTCTTCGATGTCCGTCAGCTCGCCCACGCGCCCGAGCGGGAGTTCCACAACGGCGCCTTCGTGCCTTTCGCCGAAAGCCCGGCGCGCGCCGCGGCCATTCAGGCTGCGCTCGGTACGCTCGAACCGGCATGGGATCATGGCGAGTGGCCGCTGCGGGCCGTGCATAGCGAGGCCTATCTCGCCTTCCTCTGGTCGGCGCATCAGGACTGGCGCGCGGCGGGGCGCGAGGGCGACGCGGGCGGCTATGCCTGGCCGGTGGTGCGCCGCCGGCCGCTCGATCTCGAGCGGATCGACGCCCGGCTGGGCCAATACAGCTTCGACGCGTCGAGCCCGATCGCGGCCGACACCTGGGAGGGCGCCAATTGGTCGGCGCAGACCGCGCTCACCGCCCTCGACGCGGTGCTGGCCGGCGACCAGGCGGCGTTCGCTCTCTGCCGTCCGCCCGGCCATCATGCGGGCGCCGACTATCTCGGCGGCTATTGCTACCTCAACAACGCCGCCATCGCTGCGGAAGCCGCGACCGCCGCGGGCAGGAGGGTGGCGATTCTCGACATCGACTATCATCACGGCAACGGCACACAGGACGTCTTCTACGCCCGCGGCGACGTCCTGTTCGTCTCGATCCACGCCGATCCGAAGATGGACTATCCCTATTTCTGGGGCCACCCCGACGAGACGGGCGAGGGCGCAGGCGAAGGCGCGACGCTGAACCTTCCGCTGCCGCGCGGCACCGATCTTGCCGCCTATCTGCCCGCGCTGGAGCAGGCGCTGGGTCGGAT
This sequence comes from Allosphingosinicella sp., assembly GCA_035630915.1. Taxonomy (GTDB): domain Bacteria; phylum Pseudomonadota; class Alphaproteobacteria; order Sphingomonadales; family Sphingomonadaceae; genus Allosphingosinicella. The sequence goes on along the minus strand of DASQJU010000235.1, from coordinate 357 downwards.
CGCGGCCTTCGCGCCCGACTTGCTGGTGATCAGCTACGGCGCCGACACGTTCGCCGGAGATCCGATCTCACACTTCCGACTGGAGACGGCGGACTATCGCGCCATCGCCCGCCGCATAGCCTCGCTCGGCAAGCAAAGCCTGATCGTCATGGAAGGCGGCTATGCGGTGGACGCGCTCGGCGCCAACGTCGCCGCCTTCCTCGACGGCTTCTAGAGCTTCTCGGTCAGTTCGGGGACGATCTTGAACAGGTCGCCGACCAGCCCGACGTCGGCGACCTGGAAGATCGGGGCGTCCTCGTCCTTGTTGATGGCGACGATGGTCTTCGAATCCTTCATCCCGGCGAGGTGCTGGATCGC
>DASQJU010000234.1:0-6339 GCA_035630915.1 Allosphingosinicella sp. | reverse complement strand
CGTACGCCGCCTCTTTCGACGCGGTGGCGTACAGGACTTTCGTGCCGGGAGGCGCATCCCTGGTCGGCGCAAGGCCATTGCTGGCATGCGCCACGGATTCGAGAGAACGCAGGAGGCTTCGGCCGCCGGACTCGCGATTCGTGCGCGCAAACAGATCCGTGCGGCACGCGTCGTCGTCGAACCGCCTGAGGGCGCGGATGCCGGAGCCTGGCCCTTCGTCCACAGCGTGGCGGGCGATTTCTACATGCTTCCCGAGGCGGGCAGGTTGCTCGTCTCGCCCGTCGACGAAGTGGCGGACGATCCCTGCGACGCCCAGCCGGGCGACTACGACATCGCGCTCGCCGTCGACCGGCTCGAACATTACACGACCCTCGAGGTGAAGCGGGTCGCCCACCGCTGGGCCGGCCTAAGAACCTTCACTCCGGACCGGGTCCCGACCGCGGGCTTCGCGCCCGACGCGGCGGGCTTCTTCTGGCTCGTGGGCCAGGGCGGCTACGGCTTCCAGACCGCGCCGGCCATGGCCGAGGTCGCCGAGACCCTGATCACCGGCGCGACCTGGCCGAAAGAGCTTGCGCTGCGAGGTGTATTAGTGGAACAAGTCGCCCCGGGGCGACACGCTTAGACTCACGCCCAAAGAGCTGCACGCCACCCTTGTCCACCAGCCCTCCCCCCGATCTCGGCATTTCCGCGGACAGCTGGACCGCCATGTCCGCGAAAGATCGCGCCCGGATCGAGCAGGCGACGCACGAGCTGGCCAAGGTGCGCGGCCTCGCCGAGGCGCAGTTCCGCGAGGATACCGACCGCGCCTATGGCGGCGCCGGCCCCGGCTGGGAGTCGGTCGAGCCTCCGGTCCGGGCTTACTATCTCAACCGCGCCTACGAACAGGTCCGGCCGGTCTCGCTGACTCCGGAGGATCTCGAGGGCGGCAGCCCGGGCGTCGTCGAAACCATCGTCGCCCTTCACCGCCGCCGGCAGGACCGCGCCAGCCGGTTCGTCCGCAAAGCGACCGGTGTCGTGCTGCGGATCGGAGCGGCCGCCTTCATCCTGCTCGTCGGCTGGCTCGCGGTCACCGCGCCCCTGTCGCGGTCGCTGCAGCCGATCGCCGCGCCGAGCTTCCTCGTCCTCGCCGCCGACGGCCAGCCGATCGCACGCCGCGGCGCGGTGCGCGACGCGCCGGTCGACGTGATGAAGCTCCCTCCCCACGTCGGGCAGGCGTTCATCGCCATCGAGGATCGCCGCTTCTTCCACCATGTGGGGATCGATCCCTGGGGCATCGGCCGCGCCATGTTCCGCAACTGGCGGTCCGGCCGGGTGCGCGAGGGCGGGTCGACGATCAGCCAGCAGCTCGCCAAGACCAGCTTCACTGGCCCCGAGCGCACGATGGGCCGAAAGGCGCAGGAAGCGCTGATCACGCTTTGGCTGGAGGCGCGCCTCAGCAAGGAGCAGATCCTCAGCCGTTATCTCTCGAATGTCTATTTCGGCAACAATATCTACGGCTTGCGTGCCGCATCCCGTTACTATTTCAGCGTTCCTCCCGAGCAGCTGACGCTGGCCCAGGCGGCACTGCTCGCCGGCCTCGTCAACGCCCCGAACCGCCTCGCTCCGAACCGCAACTTGGCCGGTGCCCGCCGCCGGGCCGACCTCGTGCTGAATGCGATGACCGACGTCGGTTTCATCGAAGAGGAACGGCTGCGCACAACGAGACCGGCCCGGCTGCGCCTCGCGCGGAGCGACAATCTCCCCACTGGTACCTATTTCGCAGACTGGATCCTCGCCAACGTCGAGAATGCCGACCAGCCGGAATATGGCGAGCGCCGCGTCGCGACGACGCTCGACAGGCGGCTCCAGCGCGCCGCGATCCGCACCTTCCGCACCGCCGGCTTGGGCAGCCGCCAGGCCGCATTGGTCGCGATGCGTCCCGATGGGCGGATCGTCGCGATGCTCGGCGGGCGCGATTATGCGCGCAGCCCCTACAACCGGGCGACGATGGGCCGGCGCCAGCCCGGATCGACCTTCAAACTGTTCGTCTATCTCGCCGCCCTGCGCGCCGGCTTCGACCCCGATTCGCCGGTCGAGGACCGCCCGATCACCATCGGCTCCTGGACCCCGCGCAATTCGAACGGCGTCTATCGCGGCGAAATCCCGCTCCGCGACGCCTTCGCGCAGTCGAGCAACGTTGCCGCCGTGCGCCTCGCGCGCCGCGTCGGCATCGGCAACGTGATCCGCACCGCGCGGGATCTCGGGATCACTGCGCCCATCCCCAACGATCCCAGCATCGCGCTCGGCACGTCGGGCGTCAGCCTGGTCGAGATGACCGCGGCCTATGCCGCGGTCGCGTCCGGGCGCTACCCGGTGACGCCGCTGGGCCTGGCCGAGACCCAAAATGAGGACCAGGGGCTGCTTGGGGCCCTTCTGAACCGCCCTGCCACGCATGCCGACCGCGCGCTTCCCGACATGCGATCGCTGCTCGGCCTTGCCGTCGCCAAGGGCACCGGCCGCGGCGCGCTTCTGCCGATCCCGACCTTCGGCAAGACCGGCACGACGCAGGATTCGCGCGACGCTTTGTTCATCGGCTTCGCGGGAGACCTTGTCGTCGGCGTCTGGGTCGGCAATGACGACAACCGCCCGATGAACAATGTCGCCGGTGGCGGGTTGCCGGCACGGATTTGGCGCAGCTTCATGATGGAAGCGCTCCGTCTCTCCGAGCCGCCGAGGCCACGCAAGCCGCCTGAAGAGGATGAAGACGAGTGGAAGGACGACAGCTTGGGGGACACGATCGGCCGGGTGCTGCGGGATCTGGGCGTGACGGAATAGCCGTCTCCGCCGCGGGCGAGGCCGCGCTTCCGCAGCCGCCGCTCTCGCGCGTCCGCCTCGTCAAGCGCATCCTCAAGATCGCCGCCCTCCTGTTCGCGGCCATATTGGTGTGGCTGATCGTCACCGCGCCGCTGTCGCGCTCGCTCGGGCCGGTCGCGGCGCCGAGCATCACCATCCTTTCCGCGGAGGGCGAGCCGATCGCCCGGCGCGGCGCGATCATCGGCCAGCCCGTCGACGTGACGACGCTGCCGCCGCATGTCGGCCAGGCGTTCATCGCCATCGAGGACCGCCGCTTCTTCCGCCATGTCGGGATCGATCCCTGGGGCATGGGCCGGGCGATGGTGCGCAACCTGCGCGCCGGGCGCGTCCGCGAGGGCGGATCGACGATCAGCCAGCAGCTGGCCAAGACGAGCTTCCTCTCGCCCGATCGAACCATGATCCGCAAGGCGCAGGAAGCGCTGATCGCGCTGTGGCTCGAGGCGCGGCTCTCCAAGACCGAGATCCTCAGCCGCTACCTTTCCAACGTCTTTTTCGGCGACAACGTCTACGGGTTGCGCGCCGCCTCCCGCCATTATTTCAACGTCGAGCCGGAAAACCTCACGCTCGCCCAGGCGGCGATGCTCGCCGGCGTGGTCAACGCGCCGAGCCGCCTCGCGCCGACCACCAATATCGATGACGCGCGTGCGCGCGCCCGGCTCGTGCTCCGGACCATGCGCGAGATCGGCTTCATCACCGAGCGACAGCTCGCCGACGCCCGCCCGGCCCGAGTCCGCCGCGGCCGGCGCGACGACGTTCCGAGCGGCACCTATTTCGCCGACTGGGTGATGCCCCAGGCGACCGACATTACCGACGAAGGCTACGGCCAGCGGCTCGTCCAGACGACCCTGGAAGGCGATCTCCAGCGCCTCGCGGTCCGCGCCGTCCGCCGCGCCGGCATCGGCCGCGCCCAGGCGGCGCTGGTCGCGATGCGCCTCGACGGCCGGGTCGTCGCGATGGTCGGCGGCAAGGATTATGCGCGCAGCCCGTTCAACCGCGCGGTCCAGGCGCGGCGCCAGGCGGGATCGGCGTTCAAGCTGTTCGTCTATCTTGCCGCCTTCCGCCAGGGCCTGACGCCGAGCACGCCCGTCAATGACGGCCCAGTCCGCGTCGGCAACTGGCAGCCGCGCAACTACGGCGATTCCTATCGCGGCCCCGAGCCGCTGCGCGAGGCGGTCGCCTTTTCCAGCAACAGCGTCGCCGTCCAGATCACCGAGCGAGTCGGCCGCGCCAACGTCATCCGCGCCGCGCGCGACCTCGGCATCACCACGCCCCTGAGGCCCGACCCGAGCCTGCCGCTCGGGGTCAACAACGTGACTCTGCTCGAAATGACCGCGGCCTATGCTGCGGTCGCTTCCGGCCGTTATCCGATCCGCCCGCACGGCCTTCCGCCCGAGAGCGAGGGCTGGTTCGGGGGGAGCAATCCCGCCCGGCCGGTCAATCGCGATCGTGCCTTCCCGATGCTTCGCGACGTCCTTCACGCGGTGGTCCAGCGCGGCACAGGACGCGCCGCCGCGCTCTCGGTCCCGACCTTCGGCAAGACCGGCACGACCTCCGACTATCGCGACGCCTGGTTCATCGGTTTCGCCGGGGATCTGGTGGTCGGCGTGTGGATCGGCAATGACGACAACAGCCCGCTGCCCGGGACTTCGGGCGGGGGCACGCCGGCGCGAATCTGGCGCGCGTTCATGGCCGAGGCGCTCGGAACGACTGCCGCCGGTCCCGCCCCTGCGGTGCCGCTCTATCGCGCGGACCAGGAACAGGCCGACGCCAATGCGTCAGGCAATGCTGCGGAGCCGGCGCCGGAACCCGGCCCGGGGCCCGAGCAGCCTTTGCCCGAGCCCGCGCCGGAAGTCGCCGCGCCGCCGCCTACGACGCCTGAGGTGAAACCGCCGGCGCCGACGGAGTGACGCGGGCGTCGCGCGCGGCGCGGCGCCGGTCCCAGAGCTTCTTGGCGCCCCAGGCGCCGAGCGCGGCGACGCCGAGCGGGGTGAAGGCGCGGCGCAGCAGCCACGGCGCCGCGGCGCCGATCATCGCGCCCTTGAGCCCGGAATTGCGGCCCACCATGCGCTCGCCGATCATTCCCCCGATAATCTTGCCAATCATCTGTGCCTCCTGAGTGAATCCGTTTGCGCTAGAGCGCGGAAGGCAAGGCTTTGTTCCTAGTCGAGAAACAGCTCGGCCGCCGCCTCGACGATCGCGTCGGCGTCGAGCCGGTAGGCGCGGTATAGGTCGGGCAGGTTTCCGGTCTGCCCGAACCGCTCGATCCCCAGCGGGCTGACCTTGTGTCCGGCGACGCCGCCGAGCCACGAAAGCGAGGCGGGCGCGCCGTCGATCAGCGTGACCAGCCCGGCATGGGACGAGAGCGGCGCGAGCAGGGCCTCGACGTGCGACGGCGCCGCCGCCTCCCCGCTCCAGCGCCCTGCGCGGCGTGCGCTCCAGCCGCGGTGGAGCAGATCGGGCGAGGTGATCGCGAGCAGGCCTAGGCCGGGCACGTCGTCCTTGAGCGCCTCCCAGGCCGCGATCGCCTCGGGCGCGATCGCGCCACAATAGACGAGCGCCGCCGCCGCGCCCTGGGCGGGTTCCTTCAGCCAGTAGCCGCCCGCCAGCGCCCCCGCCTTCCACGAGTCGCCGTCTCGCGCCGGCTGAGCGATCGTCCGCGTGGTGAGGCGCAGGTAGACGCTCTCGCCGTCGGGGGCCTGCATCAGACGGAAGCCTTCCTCCATCATCGCCGCCAGCTCGTCGACATAAGCGGGCTCGTAGTGGCGCAGGCCCGGCTGGCCGAGCGCGATCAGCGGCGGGTTGATCGACTGGTGCGCGCCGCCCTCGGGCCCGAGCGTCACGCCCGAGGGCGTCGCCACCAGCATGAAGCGCGCATCCTGGTAACAGGCGTAGTTGAGCGCATCGAGGCCGCGGGCGATGAACGGGTCGTAGACCGTGCCGATCGGGAACAGCCGCTCGCCGAACAGGTCGCCGGCGAGGCCAAGCGCGGCGAGCATCAGGAACAGATTGTTCTCGGCGATGCCGAGCTCGATATGCTGGCCGGCGGAATGCGCGCCCCATTTCTGGGCCGAGGGGATTTTCGCGGCGGCGAACACGTCGGTCATCTCCCGGCGCCGGAAGAGGCCACGCTGGTTCACCCAGGCGCCGAGATTGGTCGAGACGGTGACGTCCGGCGAAGTGGTGACGATCCGGTCCGCGAGCGCGCCGCCGGCCCGCGAAAGATCGAGCAGGATGCGGCCGAACGCGGCCTGGGTCGATTGCTCCTCGCCCGATGGCGCCGCGATCGCGGGCACCTCGGCCACGTTCCACGGCCGCGCCGGCTTCTCCCGCGCGATCCGTGACTCCTCGACCAGCGCCCGTGCTGCCTCCGCGCTGTTGCCGCCGAGCCCGGCCCAGGGTTCCCACTCTTCGCCTTCGGCTATGCCCATCGACTGCCGCAGCTTGGCCAGCTGGCTCGGGTTCATCAGGCCGGCATGATTGTCCTTG
>DASQJU010000233.1:0-17399 GCA_035630915.1 Allosphingosinicella sp. | reverse complement strand
CCTTCGAGCGGGGGCATCAGGCCGAAATTGACGTTCATCGGCTGGTAGCTCGCCGCGTCGGCGCCGCCGGTGATGTGACCCAGCAGGGCGCCGAGCGCCGTGGTCGGCGGTGGGGATGCGAGCGTCTCCCCCTTGAGCTCGGCGGCGGCGAAGCGCCCGGCCATCAACCCGACCGCGGCCGATTCGACATAGCCCTCGCAGCCGGTGATCTGGCCCGCGAAGCGGATGTGCGGCGCCTTCCTGAGGCGAAGCGTGGAATCGAGCAGCTGCGGTGAATTGATGAAGGTGTTGCGATGGAGCCCGCCGAGCCGGGCGAACTCGGCCTGCTCGAGACCCGGGATGGTGCGGAACAGGCGCACCTGCTCGGCATGCTTCAGCTTGGTCTGGAAGCCGACCATGTTCCACAGGGTGCCGAGCGCATTGTCCTGCCGCAGCTGGACGACCGCATAGGGCCAGCGCCCGGTCTTCGGATCGTCGAGCCCCACCGGCTTCATCGGGCCGAAGCGAAGCGTATCGACGCCGCGCTCGGCCATCACCTCGACCGGCATGCAGCCCTCGAAATAGGGCGTGTCCTTCTCCCACTGCTTGAACTCGGTCTTGTCGCCGTCGAGCAGCCCTTGGTGGAAGGCGAGGTACTGCTCCCTGGTCATCGGGCAGTTGATGTAGTCCTTGGTATCATCGGGTGAAGACGTCCCCCGGACGTCTTCAGTCGGTCCGGGGGACCGACGGCCCGATGATCCCTTGTCCCAGCGGTTCGCCATCCAGCAGATGTCCATGTCGATCGTCTCGCGATGGACGATCGGCGCGATGGCATCGAAGAAGGCGAGCGCGTCGGCGCCGGTCGCTGCGCCGATCGATTCGGCGAGCTGCATCGCGGTCAGCGGGCCGGTGGCGACGATCGTTAGGCCAGCCTCCGGGAGCGCGTCGACTCGCTCGCGGACGATTTCGATATTGGCATGGGCGGCGAGCCGCGCGGTCACCTCGGAGGAGAAGCCGTCGCGGTCGACCGCCAGCGCTGAGCCCGCGGGCACCTTGTGCGCGTCGGCGGCGGCCATGATCACCGAGCCCAAGGCGCGCATCTCGGCATGGAGCAGACCGACCGCATTGTTCTCGGCATCGTCCGAGCGGAAGCTGTTCGAGCAGACGAGCTCGGCGAGGCCGTCGGTCTGATGCGCCGCGGTCATCTCGCCCGAGCCGCGCATTTCGGAGAGGCGAACCTGAACGCCGGCCTCGGCGAGCTGCCAGGCGGCTTCGGACCCGGCGAGGCCGCCGCCGATGATATGGACTTGGATTGGCATGGCGGGGCAGATAGGCGCTCTACGCTTCGGGAGGAAGGCCGTGCGCATTTTCACCATCGGTTATGAGGGCGCGACTCAGCCGGAGCTGGTCGCCGCGCTGAAGGCGGCGGGCGTCGAGCGGGTGATCGACGTCCGCGCGGTGCCGATGTCGCGCAAGCCCGGCTTCTCGAAGAATATCCTCGCCGCGGGCCTCAAGGAGGCGGGGATCGATTATGTCCACCTCAGGGCGCTCGGCACCCCGCCCGCCGGCCGCGAGGCGGCGCGCAAGGGGCGGATGGCGGAGATGGAGCGGATCTACGCCGCGCAGCTCGAGACTCCCGAGGCCGGCGCCGAGGCTGCGCAAATGATCGCGCTGGCCGAAGAGAAACCGTCCGCCTTGCTCTGCTTCGAGCGCGATCCGGCCCATTGCCACCGCACCCCGCTGAGGGAGGCGGTCATGGCGGATTGGGAGGCCATCGACCTTTACTGATGAATTCGGTCCCAAGTCGGGGTGATTCCGGAGACCAAAGGCCGGCTTTTCCCGGCATGGTCCGGAACATGAGACCGCCTTTGCTCCTGCTACTGACGTTGCCGATGGCCATTCTGCCGCTGGCGGGATGCGAGACCGTGCACGAGCCGATGACCTATGAAAGATGCTCCACCGCGGACCTGTGCACCCTGCGCGGGCACATGACCCCGGTTCAGGCCGGGCAGGCCTGGATGGGCAAGCTCGATCTGGCCGACGGCCGCTGCGTCAGCGTCTCGCTGCCCGCGCAGATGCTCCGTGAGTTGCAGGAGAGCGGTGGCAACGACGTGACCGTCCGCGGCCGCGTCCGCCGCATTCCGGCGAACACCGAGGTAATGACGGTCGAAGGACGGACGATCGGCCTCGGCGCCTGCGGCGACTTCATCCTGTTCGTCTACGACTGAGGCCGAGCGGCGCGGACGGCCTCCAGCGGCAACGCGCCGAAATAGTGCGGAAAGAGGGCGCCGCCCCGCGATTCCTCCCAGCGCAGCGTGTCGCCAAGCGCGGCGAGGTCGATCTCCACGAGCACCAGCCCTGATTGCCCGGCGAAGTGGTTCGCCAGCGTGCCTTCGACCTGATCGGCGGTCGAGAGGTGGATGAAGCCGTCGCGCAGGTCGGCAGGAGAGCCTTCGAACGATCCCGTCGCCTGGAAGGCCGCCCATTCCGGCGCGGTCAGGATCTTCCACGCGGTCGCGGGCGGCGCGCTCACGCCTCCTCGCTGCCGCCCTCGTCTCCCGAGGCCAGATCCTCGCCGATCACGGCCCCGGTCTCCGGCACGATCTCTGCAATACCGTCGCCGAGATCCGCCTCGGCCTCCTCGTCGCTCTCCTCGATCCGCGCGGCCGAAACGACATGCTCGTTCTCGGCGACGTTGAACAGGCGGACGCCGGCGCTGTTGCGGCCGATCACGCGGGTGTCGCCGACGCTCATCCGGATCAGCTTGGCCTGATCGGTGACCAGCATCAGCTGCTCGCCATTATGGGCGGGGAAGGAGGCGACGACCGGGCCGTTGCGGGCGAGGTTGTCGATATTGGTGATGCCCTGGCCGCCGCGATTGGTGCGGCGATATTCATAGGCGCTGCTGCGCTTGCCGTAGCCGTTGGCGCAGACGGTGAGGATGAACTCCTCGGCCGCCTCGAACTCGGCCATCCGCTCGGCGCTGAGCGTCGTCTCGCGCTCGCCTTCCTTCCAGGGCGCCGCCTTCAGATAGGCGTCGCGCTCCTCGGTGGTCGCCGCAAAGCCGCGCAGCACGGAGAGTGAGATCACCTCGTCGTCGCCGAGCAGACGGGCGCCGCGAACGCCGGTCGAATCGCGGCTCTGGAATTCGCGCACGTCCGTCGCGCTGAAGCGGATGGCGCGGCCGTTGCGGGTGGCGAGGAGGACGTCGTCATCCTCGGTGAGCAGCGACACGCCGATCAACCGGTCTTCGGAGCCTTCCTCGAACTTCATCGCGATCTTGCCCGAAGTGCGAATGTTGGCGAACGCATCCATCGAGTTGCGCCGCACCGATCCCCGGGCGGTGGCGAACATTACGTGCAGCTTGCCCCATTCTTCTTCGTCCTCGGGCAGCGGCAGGACGGTCGAGATGGTCTCGCCCTCGGCGAGCGGCAGCAGGTTGATCATCGGCCGGCCGCGCGCCTGGGGTGCGCCCTCGGGCAGGCGCCAGACCTTCAGCCGGTAAACCTTGCCGTGAGTCGAGAAGAACAGGACCGGCGTGTGGGTCGAGGTCACGAACAATTCGGTGATCGCATCCTCTTCCTTGGTCGCCATGCCCGCGCGGCCCTTGCCGCCGCGCGCCTGGGTGCGGAAGGTCTGCAGTGGCGTGCGCTTGATGTAGCCGCCGAGGGTCACGGTCACGACCATGTCCTCGCGCTCGATCAGATCCTCGTCCTCGATGCCGTCCCACGCCGGCGCGATCTCGGTCGTGCGGGGCTTCGCATAGGCCTCGGCGATCTCGTCGAATTCCTCGCGCATGACCGCGAAGAGCTTCACCCGGTCGCCGAGAATCTCGAGCAGCTCGCCGATCGACGTCGCCAGTTCCTTGAGCTCGCCGCCGATCTCGTCGCGGCCGAGCGCGGTCAGGCGATGGAGGCGCAACTCGAGAATGGCGCGGACCTGGAGGTCCGAAAGCTGGTAGCTGTCGCCCTTGATTTCGGTTTCGATCGCCTCGACCAGGCGGATGTAGGGCGCGATCTCGGCGATCGGCCATTTGCGCGCGAGCAAGGCGGCGCGCGCTTCGGCCGGCGAGGCGGAGCCGCGGATGATCCGCACCACCTCGTCGAGATTGGTGACGGCGATGACCAGGCCGAGCAAGAGGTGCGCGCGGTCTCGCGCCTTGGCGAGCTCGAACTTGGCGCGCCGCGTGATCACCTCCTCGCGGAAGCGGACGAAGCTCTCGATGATGTCCTTCAGCGTAAGCGTCTCGGGCCGGCCGCCGCGGATCGCCAGCATGTTGGCCGGGAAGGAGGATTGCGCCGGCGTGTGACGCCAGAGCTGGTTCAGCACCACGTCCGGAGTCGCGTCGCGCTTGAGGTCGATGACGACGCGCACGCCCTCGCGGTTGGATTCGTCGCGGATGTCGGAGATGCCCTCGACGCGCTTGTCCTTGGCGGCCTCGGCGATCTTCTCGACCAAGCCGTTCTTGCCGACCTGATAGGGAATGGAGGTGAGCACGATCGAGCGGCGGTCGCCGCGGCCTTCCTCGATCTTGTAGCGCGCGCGCTGCAGGATCGAGCCGCGGCCGGTATGATAGGCGCTGCGCGCGCCGGCCTGGCCGAGGATGATTGGCGCGGTCGGGAAATCGGGGCCGGGGATGATCTCGATCAGCTCGTCGATCGTGATCGCCGGATTGTCCATATAGGCCTTGCAGGCCGCGATCACCTCGCCGAGGTTGTGCGGTGGGATGTTGGTCGCCATGCCGACCGCGATTCCGCCGGCGCCGTTGACCAGCAGATTGGGGAAGCGCGCCGGAAGCACCTGCGGCTCTTCGCGCGAGGCGTCGTAATTGGGCTGGAAGTCGACCGTGTCCTTGTCGAGGTCGTCGAGCAGCGTCATCGCCACCTTGGCGAGGCGCGCCTCGGTGTAGCGCATCGAGGCAGGCGGATCGGGATCCATCGAGCCGAAATTGCCCTGGCCGTCGATCAGCGGCACGCGCATCGACCAGTCCTGGGTCATGCGGGCGAGCGCGTCGTAGATCGCGCTGTCGCCGTGCGGATGGTAATTGCCCATCACGTCGCCGACGATCTTGGCCGACTTGCGGTAGGGCCGGCCGGGGACGAAGCCGCCTTCCTGGCAGGCGTAGAGGATGCGGCGGTGGACCGGCTTCAGCCCGTCGCGCACGTCGGGCAGCGCGCGGGCGACGATAACGCTCATCGCGTAATCGAGATAGGAGGTCTTCATCTCATCGACGATGGAGATCGGGGAGATGTCGCTGGGGTCGATGGTCGGCGTTTCGCTGGCCAATGGATGTTCCTGCAAGGAGGTCTAAAGGAGGCGCGGGCGGCGCGCCGGCATGCAAGGGAGGACCCTAGCCGATGCGGACCGCCAAGGCCACCCCGCGCGCGTACGCGCGCACACGCGAGGGACGTACCCCTAGATAGGGCGGATCGGCGCGATGACCAGCCCCGAACGCGGTTCAAGAGGCGTTCAGTGACCGAACCCTAGCAACCCCGGAGCCATGGCGCTAAAGCCACGGCCCATTCGTTCCCCCAAGAGAACGGATTCGCTCGTGGAGGCGCGTTGCATGAAGCTTTCGAAGGCCGCTTTTGCGGTATTGCTGTTGGCCGGAGCGGCGCACGCGCAGGTTGCCCAGCCGCCGCGAACGATCAACGTCAGTCGCGAGGAAGAAACCGCGATCAACGCGCTTGCGACCGCTGCCGCCTTGCCGAACCGGCCGGCGCAGGACGCCGCGCTCGCAGCCGCCCGCGCTGCCTCGCGCAGTGCGGAAGGGCGCTATGCGGTCGCCCGCTACCAGCTCGATATCGCCCGCGCGCGCAGCGATGCGCAGATGTACAACCAGGCGGTCGATGCATTGGTCGAAAGCGGCCTTGCGCCGCCCGACGAGATGGCCTCCTTGCTCTTCAACCAGGCGTCGCGCGCTTATGGCGCCGGGGACATGGTGCGCACCGAGCGCCTGCTCGCCCGCTCGGTCGAGATCGCGCCGAACAATGTCGAAGCGCTCACCGACTACGGCCAGTTCAAATCCCGGATCAACAATCGCGCGACCGCGGCCGCCGATCGGCAACTCGCGGTGCAACTGTTCAGCCGGGCGATCGAGGCCAATCGCGCCGCGGGCCGCGCCTCGTCGGAGAGCCTTCACCGCCGCGCGCTGGCCGTCGCCTTTGACGGCACGCGGCCGCCCCTCAGTCTTGCCCAGCTCGGTCCGCAGGCGGTCGCGCTGGCCCGGGCGTTGGTCGCCGCCTATCCCAGCCAGGTCAACTGGCGCGATGCCTTGCTCGTCTATCGCGACGTCGCGGCCGTCGGCGACGCCGAGCTTCGGCTCGACATTGGCCGCCTGATGCGCGCGTCCGGCGCGCTGGCCGGGGAGCGCGACTATCTCGAGGCCGCCCAGGCGCTGACAACGGCCTCGCCCGGCGAGGCGAAGACTGTGCTCGACGACGGCGCCTCGCGCCAGATGCTCGACGCCACCAAGCCGGCAGTGGCGCAGGCGATCGCCGCCGCCAACCGCCAAGCGACAGCCACGCGCGCGACGCTGCCCCGCCTGCGGACGCAGGCGGCCGCTGGGACCGCGGCCCAGGCGCGCGCCGCCGGGGACGCACATTTCGCCGCCGGCCAATATGCCGAGGCCGCCCAACTTTACGGGCTGGCCTTGCAGAAAGGCGGCGAGGACCCAAATCTCGTAAACAGCCGGCTTGGCGCCTCGTTGGCGCTCGCCGGACGAAGGCCCGAGGCCGAAGCGGCGCTGCACGCCGTGACGGGGCCGCGCGCGGATCTTGCCGGCTTCTGGCTGGCCTGGCTCGCCCGCCGCCCGGCTGCGTGACAACAGGTTCAAGACGTTTCGCACTACAGGAGACTGTTCGATGAGGATTTCGAGGGCCGTTCTGGCCGCCCTGCTCGCGACGAGCGCGTCTGCGGCCTTCGCCCAGCAGCCGGCGGCCCCGGCCGCGACGCAAGCGCCCGCGCAGCCCGAGCGGCAGTATAATCTGAGCCGGGGCGAGCGCACCGCGCTACAGCCGATGCTCCAGGCCGTCGCGGCCAGCGACTGGGCGGCCGCGACCGCGGCGCTCCCCGCGGCCGACGCGGCGGCGCAGGGCGCCGACGCCAAATATGTCGTCGCCCAGGTGCGCCTCAGGATCGGCCTCAACACCAATGACGCCGCGCTTCAGGCCCGCGCGATCGACGATCTGATCGCCTCTGGCGGCGCGCTGCCGGCGGAGATGCCCGGCCTGCTCGAGAACCAGGCGCGGCTTGCCCGGGCCGCGGGCGACATCGCCAAGGCCGACCGCGCTCTGGCCCAGCTCGCCGCGCTCAACCCCAACGATCCCAATGCCCGCCTGCGCGTCGCCCAGGGCCGCGTCGCGGCGCAGGACTGGGCCGGCGCGCATCAGCTCTACCGGGAGATCTTCCAGGCCGAGCAGCAGGCCGGCCGGCCGATTTCGGAGGAATGGCGCAAGCAGATCCTCACCGTCGCCTATCGCGGCCGGATGGGGCCGCAGGCCGTCACCTATGCTCGCGAGCTGGTCGCCGCCTTCCCGACCCTGCCCAACTGGCACGACGCGCTCGTCATCTTCGGCGAGCTCGGCAATGCCGGCGACGGCGCCAAGCTCGACATCTACCGGCTGATGCGCGCGGCCGGGGCGATGTCGGCCGAACGCGACTATGTCGATTATGCCGACGCCGCGATGGGCGGCCACATGTACGGCGAGGTCAAGGCGGTGCTCGAGGAAGGGCTCGCCCGCAACGCCATCGCCACCAACGCCGCCTGGGCGCGCGAGCGGCTCGCCACCGCCAACCAGCGCATCGCCAGCGACCGCCCGACCCTTGCCGGCGAACGCAGGACGGCGCTGGCCGGCAGCGACTCCATCGCGGCGCTGCGCACCGGCGACGCCCATTTCAGCTACGGCCAATATGCCGAGGCCGCCGAGCTCTACCGCGCGGCGCTGCAGAAGGGCGCGGCCGACGCGAACCTCGCCAACATGCGGCTCGGCGAGGCGCTCGCTTTGGGCGGCCAGCGCGCCGAGGCCGAGGCGGCGTTCCGCGCCGTCACCGGCCCGCGCGCCGAGCTCGCCCAGCTCTGGCTGCTCTGGCTCTCGCGGCGGGGGTAAAAAGCGCGCCCTGGCGCCGTCCCACTTTGCAACGCGGTGAAGATGGCGCTTTTGTGCCCGGCTGCACGCGAGTAGTCCTCATCCATGCGCTTCGACGACCGCATTGCGACCGTGCTGTCCATGCCCGCCGACCGCGAGGACAGGGCAGTCGCCCGCTGGCGCCAGCTCGTCGACCTGCTCGCCCAGCCGGGCGCCGATTCGAACGAGCGCGACCAGGCCTTCACGGTCCTCCGGGACACGCGCGGCGCCGTCGATCCCGCGGCGCGGCGGCAGGCGGCCCGCGCGCTCGCCGGGCGGGAGATTGCGCCTGACCTGCTGGCTTTCTTCGCCGAGGACCAGGCCTCGATCGCTGCGCCCCTGATTGCCCGCGCGCGGCTCGACCGCGCCGCGTGGTTCGGCGTGCTTCCACGGCTCGGGCCGTCCGCGCGCGCCTTGCTGCGCCATCGCGACGATCTTGATCCCGAGGTGAAGCACGCATTGAGAGCCTTTGGGCCAAGCGATCTCGTGCTCGAGCGTGGCGATAGCGTCGCGGCCGAAACGCCGGAGCCCGCGGCCGAGGCGACGCAGGATAGCGATTCGCAGATCCGCGATCTGGTCGCCCGCATAGAGGCTTTTCGAAAGCAGCGACAGCAGCCACCGGGCGCGGCACCGCCCCACGTCGAGCCTCCTCTCGATGGCTATCGCTGGGAGACCGGATCGGACGGCGTCATTCTCTGGGTCGAAGGCGCGCCGCGGGGCGCATTGGTCGGGCAAAGCATCGCTTCGATCGCGGGGCGGGGCAATTATGGCGTCGACGGCCAGGCGGCCGGGGCGTTCGAGAAGCGCGCGCCGTTTCGCGATGCCCGCTTCAACGTCGCTGGGGCGGGGCCGGCGGGCGGCGACTGGCGCATTTCCGGCGTCCCTTATTTCGATCCCCAGCGCGGCAGCTTTCTGGGCTATCGCGGCACGGCGAGGCGGCCGCGGATCGATGAAGTAGCCTTCAATCTCACCAGGGCTGCCGGGGTCTTCGGTACCGAGCTCCCGGCCGAATCGCTGCGCCAGCTGATCCACGAGCTGCGCACCCCGCTGAACGCGATCATCGGCTTCGCCGAGATGATCGAAGGGCAGTATCTCGGCCCGGCAGCGGCGCCTTATCGCGACAATGCGGCGGAGATTGCCGGCCAGGCCCGAAGCCTGCTCGGCGCCGTCGAGGATCTCGATACCGCCGCGCGGCTGGAGACAAAGCGGTTCGAGGTCGAGGAGAGCCAACTCGACGCCGCCTCGCTCTTCGCGCGGATGAACGAAGCCTATGGCCGCCTTGCCGAGGAGCGCGGCGCTCACCTGACCTCGGAGATCGTCGGCGAGCTACCGCCCATGCTGGTGGCGCCGGGGATGGGCGAGCGGATGGTCTCGCGGCTGCTCGGTGGGGCGATCGGCCTGGCTCGGCCGGGCGAGACGATCCACGCCACGCTCGGCCTGCGTGCGCGTGGCGAAGGCGCCATGCTCTGCCTGTCCGTCGCGCGGCCCGAGGCGATCGCCGGCGTGGGCGAGACCGACCTGCTCGATCCCGGCTACAGCCCCGACGGCGATTGGCCCGCGGCGCCCGCCCTGGGCCTGGGCTTTGCGCTGCGGCTGATCCGCAACATGGCCGAGGCCGCCGGGGGCGCGCTGATCGTCGACGAATCGACCTTCGCGCTCTACCTTCCGGTGCCGCATCAGCCCGGGGAGCGCGAAGGCGCGCTCTAGTCCGCCCTCGCCTAAGCCTTGCGGGGCGCGCATCGTCATGCCATTCGGTCCGCGGGGCCTGTAGCTCAACGGTAGAGCCGGCCGCTCATAACGGCTAGGTTGTAGGTTCGAATCCTGCCGGGCCCACCATTTCCGATATATTTGCCCATCGATCTGCGCTATTCTTGCGTTGTCGATCGCTGACTTGGGTCGACGAGGGGGCGCTCATGGGCAGGGCATCAGTCTTCGCGATTTTGCTTTCGCTGATCTTGGCCGGATGCGCGATTTCGCCGCCGCCGCACGTCGCCGAAAACCAATTATGCCGGTTCCACACCTTTCCCATCGCTCTGCCGCTAACGGAGGCGCCGACCCAGGGCGACACTCTGGCCAGCGAGATCCAGACCGCGCTGACCGCCCGCGCCGAGACGCGGGCCGGCCAGCCGTTCAAGCTGCTCGCGCTCTCCGGCGGCAGTCTGCACGGGGCG
The DNA here is from genome assembly GCA_035630915.1 of Allosphingosinicella sp. GTDB lineage: Bacteria > Pseudomonadota > Alphaproteobacteria > Sphingomonadales > Sphingomonadaceae > Allosphingosinicella. The sequence goes on along the minus strand of DASQJU010000233.1, from coordinate 7,123 downwards.
TTCGGCGCCGGCTTCCTCGACGGCTGGCGGCGCTCGATCCCCGGGCAAAGGCTGCCGGAATTCGACGTGGTCACCGGGATCAGCACCGGATCGATCCTGTCCACCTTCGCCTTTCTCGGCAACACCGAGCGCGGCGTCTCCCGCTATGCGATCAGCAATGAGAGCGAACTGCTGACGCCAATCGGACGCAACCGGCGCGACGGCAGCATGTCACCCTTCGAGCTGATCCGGGTGGCGCGGCGCGGGGCCGTGGCCGATCTCGCGCCGCTGCGAGGGGTCCTGCTGACCGAAATCTCGCCGGACGTGATGCGCGCCGTCGCCCAGGCGAATGCGGACCACCGCAAGCTCTATGTCGGCGCGGTCGACATGGACAGCGGCCAGGCGAGCGCCTTCGACATGACGCAGATGGCCGCGGACTATGTCGCGGCCGGAGCGGCGGGCATCACGGAAACTCCGGACCAGGTGCGGCTGCGCACCTGCTACGTCGACGCGATCATCGCCTCGTCCTCGGCACCGCTCGCGGCCGTCCCGGTGTTCATCGACAACGGCATGTTCGTGGACGGAGGAATGCGCTTCGGCATGTTCGCCGACGACGTCATCCAGGGTGCAACGACCGCGGCCAAGGCGAGCGGCCAGCCCAGCGAATTCTACGTGATCGCCAATGGCGACCTCGAAACGCCCCCCGTGTGCGGGCGGACGGAGGAGGCGATGTGCACGGCCAACCCGCCGACCGGGCGCGCGACCGATCCGCGCACCAGCTGGAGCCTGCTCAACCTCGCGCTTCGCTCGGAGCAGGTGCTCGTCAACCAGGTCTACCGCTTTTCGGCCGACCATATCATCGTCGAGCAAAAGCTCGGTAACCGGGTATGGTTCACGCGCATCGACCGGCCGGCGCTCAACGCCCATTTGTTTCCAATGGACGCACCGGCGCTGGCCACGCTTCCGCCCGATCAGGCCCATCCCGATGGCCGCCACAGCTGCAGCGAATGGAAGGACGAGGACGAGCGGACCATGCATCCGATCCAATTCTATCCGCGCTACATGCACTGCCTGATCGATTACGGGAGCCGTCGCGGGGAAGCGGGCGGCTGGGACATTCAGCCCTTGCCGGAGGCGCCGGTTGCGCCGGCCGCGCCCAAGCCTTAAGCGCTCGCGCGTCGGGGAGTAGCGCAGCCTGGTAGCGCATCTGCTTTGGGAGCAGAGGGTCGCAGGTTCGAATCCTGTCTCCCCGACCATTAGCCAAAGGGGGTGGCCATGAGCATCTGGCGGCGTTGGGCACTCGCGTTCGTCATCACCATTTCGGCCCTCCTCGGGACCGGGACGGCGGCTCAAGCGCAGACGCCGGTGGCGGTCGCTGCGCCCGCCTCCGCCGCGCATGCCGCCTGGTGGGCGGATCAGCGCTGGCGCTACGCCAGCGACGAAGCGGCCGAGGCCGCCTATCTTGCGCTGGTCGCCCGGCAATCGCCCTGGCCCGAATGGCATCAGTCGAATCTCGTGGTGCTTTCCGCGGGTCTCCGTTTCCAGATGGCGATCGCGCCCGGGCAACCGGCCGACCAGCCGGGCGGCTTCGGCACGTTCGATCGCATCCCGAGCGTCGACTATGTCCGGCTGTCGCTGGCGGTGAAGAGCGCGTGGAAGCCGGCCATCGACCGGGTCGTCACCTATGAGATCACCAGCCCTTTGATCGCCGATGTCGGCACCGTCGGGCCGCAGATCGACGGGCCGGCCGACCGCTACCTTCCGGGCGGCGGCTCGCAATTCCAGATGATGATGCCGGCGCCCGAGCGCATGCAGCATTTGCGCGTCATCGAGGTCCGCCCGATCCAGTGACGCGTGATCCAGCCTCGGGCCGGTTCGTCGCCATCGCTCCGGCGCGCGACGCGGTCCTGCTCCTCGCTGGCGACGGCGTTGCAGCGGGGAGTATCATCGCGCCCCCGGGCTATAAACTGTCGCATTTCGTCGAGGAGTCGGCGCGCCTGCTGGTCGTGGGCCAGGGCGAAGCCGCGATCGAGGGATGGCCCGACTGGCATTTCGAAGTCGACGTCGCGAACGTCTGCCTGGTCCGGGCGGGGCCCGCTTATTAGCGCAGGACCTGGTCGATCGCTGCGGCCAAGGTCTCGAGCCGGTAGGGCTTGAGAATGACCTGGCGCCCGCCCGCGCCGGTCTTCGCAATCTCGTCGGAATAGCCGGTGGTGAGGATGACGGGCAGGTCGGGCGCCTCCCGGCCGAGCTGATCGGCGAGCTCCAGCCCGCTCATGCCGGGCATGACGACGTCGGAGAAGACCGCATCGAACGCCTCTGCCCGCGTCGCCTCGAGCGCGGCCTGGGCCGAGCGCACGCGAGTCACCCGGTGGCCAAGCTCGCGCAGCAGGCTTTCGGCGAAGTCCCCGACTTCCTCATTGTCCTCGACGACGAGAATGCGGCCTTGGCTGTGCGGAACGGTGCCATCCGCCTCGTCCGCTTCCCGGATTGGCGCCGTTCGCTGCGAGCAGGGGAGCAGCAAGGTCACCGTGGTGCCGCTTCCGGCCGCGCTTTCGATGCGGACATCGCCGCCCGACTGGCTGGCGAAGCCGTAGACCTGACTGAGGCCAAGCCCGGTGCCGCGGCCGGTCGCCTTGGTGGTGAAGAAGGGTTCGAAGGCGCGCGCCAGCGTGTCCTCGTCCATGCCCGCGCCGCTGTCGCTGATCGACAGGGCGACCATCGTGCCGCTCTCGCCTTCGTGCACCCGCTCGGTGCGGATGGTGAGGCTGCCGCCGTCCGGCATCGCGTCGCGCGCGTTGACCGCGACGTTGAGGACCGCCGATTCGAGCTGGGCCCGGTCGGCTTCGACCGCACAAGTATCGCTCGCGAGCAGGGTCTCGACCTTGATCCGCTCTCCCAGCGTCCGGTCGAGCAGGTCGATCATGTCCCGGACCAGTTCGTTGACGTCGATGATCTCCGGCTGGAGCGGCTGTCGGCGGGCGAAGGCGAGCAATTGCCGGGTCAAGGCGGCGGCGCGCGCGGAAGCCTGCACGACCGCATCGGCAAAGCGCACGCGCTTCGACTCCTCGAGGCCGGGGCGGCGCAGCATGTCGGCCGAACCCTGAATGACGGTCAGCAGATTGTTGAAATCGTGGGCGATTCCGCCGGTCAGTTGGCCCAGCGCCTGCATCTTGTGGGACTGCCGGAGCTGGTCCTCGGCCTTGCCGCGCTCGGCCACTTGGATTTCCAGTTCGGCATTGGCCTTGATCAGCGCGTCGGCGCGCGCCTTGAGCTCGCGGTTGGCGCGGCGCAGTGCCGCCTGGCCGAAGGCGAGGACGACGATCACCAGCGCCGAGAGCACCACCAGCAGGGAAATCATGAGATAACGGGTGAGGCGGCGAGAGAGCGGCTCCGGATCGCTCACGAAATAGACCGTTCCGATCCGCTCCCCCCGGTAGGTGACCTGTGCGATCGATACGATCGCGGCGCCTGCGGGGGACAGGGGATCGACGAACTGCGCTGGTGGTCGGGCATTGTCGCGGCCGTAGCCGACCATCAACGCGCCGCTTCGGTCGTAGACTCCGATTACGCGGATCTGGCGATTGACCCGCATCGCATCGACCGCGGCCTGGATCGACGCGCGGTCTTCGAAATCGAGCGCGGCGACGACGCTGGCGGCGAGGATCTCGCTCTGGACGCGGGTTTCCTGCGTCTGCAGCTCGCGATAGGCCGCCTCGCTCTGCAGGATGATTCCGATTCCTGCGAGCAGCAGCAAGGCGACGGTGGCGACGATCGCCATCGGCATGTTGCTCCAGCGTGCCGGGAGATCGGCGAGGAATTTCATGATCGCCGTGGCCGGACGCCGGCCGCGATCGCGAGCAGGCGCGAGCTGATCGAGAGCCCCCGTTCCGCCGCGCTGGCCTCGTCGATGAAGAAACGCACGCGTCCGTCGACGACGGTGAAATGGATCATCCCGCGCGCAGCGCCGGCGCGCCCGTCGGTGACGGTCAATGCGGGTTGCCCGCGCAAGGCAAGGAGCATCCGCGAGGTCTCCTGCGCCGCGGGGCCTTCTACGAACGCGACGTGGCATCCCAGCGCGCGGTCGACCGAGCCGACGCGGCGGACCGTTACGCGATGGCCGTCGATCCGCTCGCGCGAGGCTGCGTCATCGAGCATCCGACCGAACGGGTCCAGGCCGATCACGCAGAGCTGGAACGGCGCCCCGCCCCGCGGCTGGACACCGGCGGGCCAGGCGACATAGCGGGCGAAGCGCGGCAAAAAGCTCGCCTTGACCGCCGTCTCGCTGGGCTGGGCGGCGCCGGACCCGTCGAATCCGAGCACCAGCCCCGCCAATGCGAAGAAACGGAGGACGAGGAGGCAGGTGCAGCGTCTCGTCTTCACGAGCAAACCCTCTCAGACACCCCCCGGCGCCGGGACGGTCTTGCTGGCGAAACGCCAAAAATCAACCCGTCAGCGCGCGCGGGGCCGCACCGGCGCCGGCTCGATCCGCTCCGGCGCATTGGCCGCGGCGGCGAGCATCGCCGTCCAGGCGGCGACGTTTTGCCGAAGCTGGGCGGGGTCGATCTTGTCGAGCGTGTCGTCGGGCGTGTGGTGATAGTCGAAATAGCGGGTGCCGTCTTGGTTGAGGTCGATCGCCGCGGTGCCGGCGCGGGCCCAGGCGCCGAGATCGGCGCCGGCATCGGCGCTGCCGTCCCCGCGGACGATGCCGAGGGGCGCGAGCAGCGCGGAAATCCGTTCGGCGAGCGCGGCGTTGCCCGCCCCGAGGCTGAATTCCGCGCGCCAGACGCGGTCGGCACCGAAATCGGATTCGCCGACCAGGACGACATTGTTCTCGCCGTGGTGGAGATTGAAATGCGTCGGACCGCCGCCGCCGCCGACCTCCTCGGCGCCGAACAGCACGACGCGGATCGTCCGCCGCGGCTGGCCCGCCCGCATGATCCGGTGCGCGGCAGCGGTCGTGATCGCGACTCCCGCCGCATCGTCGATCGCGCCGGTGCCGAGATCCCAGCTGTCGAGATGGCCGCCGATGACGATCACTCCCGCGCTGGGATCGCTGCCGGGCACCTCGGCGACGACGTTGCCCGAGCGATGCGTCCCGGTGTTGCGGGGCGTGAGCGTCAGGCGCATTCGCACCGGCTGGCCGCGCGAGAGGATGCGCTGGAGCTGCTCGGCGTCGGGAACGGTCAGAGCGGCAGCGGGGATCGGCCGCGCGCCCTCGCCGAAGCTCTGCACGCCGGTGTGCGGGTTGCGGTGATGATCGGTGCCGATCGAACGGACGACGATCGCGATTGCGCCCTTGCGGCTGGCGATGCTCGGGCCCGTCCGCCGCGGCGCGCCGAACTGGCCGTAGCCCGATCCGTCCTGCGCCGGCATCATGCGGTGGTCGATAAACACGATCTTGCCGCGAACAGCAGCGTCGGGCGCCGCTTCGAGCTCGGCAACGCTGTTGAAGGCAACGATCTCGCCCTCGATCCCGCGCGCCGGCGTCGCGGCGCTGTTGCCCAGCGCCGTGAGGACCAGGGATTGCGGGAAGGGGGAGATGATTTCCGCATGCTCCTCGCCGCGGACCCAGACCGGCATGTCGAACGGCTCGATATGGACGTTCGAGAAGCCGAGCGCGGTCAGATGCCGCACGGCCCAGTCGCGCGCCCGCGCCTCGGCCTCGGTCCCCGCCTGGCGCTGGCCGATCTCCGTGGTCAGCCCCTCGACCATCGTCCAGGCGATGGTGTCGCCGTTCAGCGCGGCGTCGCGCAGCGCCGCCGGATCGGGGGCGGTCTGGGCGAAGGCGAGGGAGGGAAGGGCGGCGGCGAGCAGGAGCAGCTTTTTCATGGGCGCTGGCTTAGAGAGGGCGCAGGCGTTTGCCAATCACCCCGCTCCGCTCTAGGGACGCGCCCGAACCAGCACGATTTTTCAAAGGAACCGCGCCGCATGGCCGCACAGTATAGCTTCGTCATGAAGGGCATGACCAAGACCTTCCCCGGCGCGCCCAAGCCGGTGCTCAACAACATCCATCTCCAATTCTATCCCGACGCCAAGATCGGCATCGTCGGACCGAACGGATCGGGCAAATCGACGCTGATGAAGATCATGGCCGGCCGCGACACCGAATTCGTCGGCGAAGCCTGGCCGGGCGACGGGATCCGCGTCGGCTATCTCGAGCAGGAGCCGCATCTCGATCCGACCAAGACGGTGATCGAGAACGTCCGCGACGGCGTCCGCCCGGTCGCCGACCTCGTCGACCGCTACAACGCGATCGTCGCGGAGATGAGCGAGGACGGCGCCGATTTCGACGCGCTCGGCACCGAAATGGGCGATCTTCAGGAGAAGATCGACGCGGTCGACGGCTGGACGCTCGACAACCAGCTCGAAATCGCGATGGACGCTCTGCGCTGCCCGCCGGGCGACGCCGAGGTCGCCAACCTCTCCGGCGGCGAGAAGCGCCGCGTCGCGCTCACCCGCCTGCTGCTCGAGAAGCCCGACATTTTGCTGCTCGACGAGCCGACCAACCACCTCGACGCCGAAAGCGTCCAGTGGCTCGAAAAGCACCTCGTCGACTATCCCGGCAACGTCATCCTCGTCACCCACGACCGCTACTTCCTCGACAATGTCGTGAACTGGGTCCTGGAGCTCGATCGCGGCCGCTATTACATCTACGAATCCAATTATTCCGGCTATTTGGAGAAGAAAGCTAAGAGGCTGGAGCAGGAGGAGCGCGAGGAGCAGGGCAAGCAGAAGGCGATCGCCGACGAGCTCGAATGGATCCGCCGCTCACCCAAGGCGCGCCAGGCCAAGTCCAAGGCCCGAATCCGCGCTTTCGACGAATTGGTCGAGGCGCAGGAGAACCGCACGCCAGGCAAGGCCGCGATCCTGATCCAGGTGCCCGAGCGGCTCGGCGGCAACGTGATCGACATCAACAATCTGTCCAAGGCCTATGGCGACAAATTGCTGTTCGAAGACCTGTCGTTCAACCTTCCCCCGGGGGGGATCGTCGGCGTGATCGGCGCCAATGGCGCGGGCAAGACCACTTTGTTCAAGCTGATCATCGGCAGTGAGACTGCCGACGACGGAAGCATCGCGATCGGCGACACCGTTCGCCTGGGCTTCGTGGACCAGAGCCGCGACGCGCTCGATCCCAAGCATA
>DASQJU010000232.1:0-3425 GCA_035630915.1 Allosphingosinicella sp. | reverse complement strand
GCGTCTGGCCGGGCGGCCTTGGCGTCGGGCGGCGAGATTTCCGGATCGGGATTGGCCATCGCGAAGATGATCGGCTTCTTGGCCATGGCCATGACCATTTCGGGCTTGAGCGCGCCCGCCGCCGAGAGGCCGAGGAAGACGTCGGCCCCCTTGAGCGCCTCCTCGAGCGTGCGCCGGTCGGTCTTGACCGCATGCGCCGACTTCCACTGATCGAGCCCCTCGCGGCCTTGGTAGATCACGCCCTTGCGGTCGCACATGATGACATGGTCGTGCGGCACGCCCATCGCCTTGATCAGCTCGGTGCAGGCGATCGCGGCCGCGCCGGCGCCGTTGCAGACGACGCGGATGTCCTTGAGCTTGCGCCCGGTCAGATAGCAGGCGTTGATCAGGCCGGCGGCGCTGATGATCGCGGTGCCGTGCTGGTCGTCATGCATGACCGGGATCTTCATCCGCTCGCGCAGCGCCTGCTCGATGATGAAGCATTCCGGCGCCGCGATATCCTCGAGATTGATGCCGCCGAAGCTCGGCTCCATCAGCGCCACAGCCTCGATGAACTTGTCCGGATCCTCGGTGTCGAGCTCGATATCGATCGAATCGACGTCGGCGAAGCGCTTGAAGAGGACCGCCTTGCCTTCCATCACCGGCTTGGCCGCGAGCGCGCCGAGATTGCCGAGGCCGAGGATGGCGGTGCCATTAGAGATCACCGCGACGAGATTGCCCTTGGCGGTGTAATCGTAGGCGAGCGCTGGGTTTTCGGCGATCGCTCGCACGGGCACGGCGACCCCGGGGGAGTAAGCGAGGCTGAGGTCGCGCTGCGTCGCCATCGGCTTGGAGGCGATGATCTCGATCTTGCCCGGGCGGCCCATCGAATGGAATTCGAGCGCCTCGGCCTCAGAGAATTTGACGTTGCTGCCTTCGCTCACAGGTCTCTCCCCAGTTTCGTGGCCCCGCTTAGGACTCAAGCCGTGACGGAAGCAAGGCAAAGCCGTAACGTGCCGGCGTGGCGACCAGCATGAAATCCGAGAACGCGCCGACGCCGATGATGGTGCAATATCTCGCGCTCAAGGCCGAGGCCGAGGGCTCGCTGCTGTTCTACCGGATGGGCGATTTCTTCGAATTGTTCTTCGACGACGCGCGCGTGGCGGCGGCCTGCCTCGATATCGCGCTGACTGCCCGCGGCGAGCATGACGGCGCGCCGATCCCGATGTGCGGCGTGCCGATCCACGCCGCCGAAGCCTATCTCGCCCGGTTGATCCGCGCCGGCCATCGCGTCGCCATCGCCGAGCAGATCGAGAGCCCGGCCGAGGCGAAGAAACGCGGGGCTAAATCGGTGGTCAACCGCGCCATCGTGCGCGTCGTCACCGCGGGCACGCTGACCGAGGAGGCCCTGCTCGATGCCCGCGCGGCCAACTGGCTGGCGGCAGTGGCCAGGGTCGGCGAGCGCTACGGGATCGCCGCGGCTGACGTCTCGACCGGACGGTTCGAGCTGGCTTCGGTCGTCCCCGGCGCGCTCGACGCCGAGCTGGCTCGCCTCGGCGCCGCCGAGATCATCGCCAACGAGGCGCTGGACGGCGCGGAGCTCTGGACGCGCGGCTTCGATTCGATTCAGGCCGAGCGCCGGCTGAAGGAGCGGTTCGAGGTCGCGACGCTGGACGGCTTCGGCCAGTTCGACCGGGCGGCGCTGAGCGCGGCGGGCGGTTTGCTCGCCTATCTCGACGAAGTCGCGCGCGAATCCCTGCCCTTCCTGCGTCCGCCGGTCGGCCTCTCCTCCGGCGATCACATGATGATCGACGCGGCGACCCGCGAGAGCCTCGAGCTGACCCAGTCCGCCTCGGGCACGCGTGCCGGCAGCCTGCTCGCCTCAGTCGACGCCACGGTTACCGGCGCCGGCGCGCGCCTGCTCGCCGCCGATCTCGGCGCGCCATTGCTCGACCGGGCGAAGATCGAGGCGCGGCTCGACCTCGTCGCCTTGTTCGAGGGCGATTCGGGCCAGCGCGACTGGCTTCGGCGGCAGCTGCGCGCCTTGCCGGACATCGGCCGTGCGCTCGGGCGGCTGGCCGCCGGGCGCGGCTCCCCGCGCGATCTCGGCCAGCTCCGCGACGGGCTCGGCGAGGCGCGGCGGCTGCACGACCGGCTCCGTGCGGTGCCGCAGGCGCCGCCGCTGCTCGCTGAGCTGCTCCCGACCCTTTCCGGCCACGGCGCGCTGGTCGATCTCCTGTCGCGCGCATTGGTCCCCACCCCGCCAATCGACGCGGCCCAGGGCGGTTATATCGCCGAAGGCTATGACGCCGCGCTCGACGCGCTCCGCGCGACCAGCGGCGAGGGGCGCCGAGCGATCGCCGCGCTCGAGGCGCGCTACAAGAGCCAGACCGGGATCGCGACGCTCAAGATCCGCCACAACAACGTGCTCGGCTTCCATATCGAGGTGCCGGCGCGCAATGCCGACAAGCTGATGGCCGCGGAGTCGGGCTTCACCCACCGCCAGACGCTGGCCGGCGTGGTCCGTTTCAACGCCCCGGACCTGCACGACGAGGCGCAGCGCGTGAACCAGGCCGGTGCCCACGCGCTGGCCGCGGAGGCGGCGCATTTCGAAGAGCTCAGCGAAGCGGCGCTGCGCGAGGCCGAACCGATCGCCGCCGCCGCCGATGCGTTGGCCCGGCTCGACGTCGCGTCCGCGCTCGCCGAGCGGGCGGCGACGAGCGGTTGGTGCCGCCCGCGCTTCGAGGCCGAAGCCTGTTTCGAGGTCGAGAGCGGACGCCATCCGGTGGTCGAGGACGCGCTGAAGGCGGGCGGCGCGCGCTTCGTCGCTAATGATTGCAAGCTCGGCGAGCAATCGCGCCTGTGGCTGGTCACCGGTCCGAATATGGGCGGCAAATCGACCTTCCTGCGCCAGAACGCTTTGATCATCCTGCTCGCCCAGGCCGGCTCCTACGTGCCGGCGGCGCGGGCGAAGCTCGGCCTGGTCGACCGGCTGTTCAGCCGCGTCGGCGCCTCGGACAATCTCGCTCGCGGCCGCTCGACCTTCATGGTCGAGATGGTTGAAACCGCGGCGATCCTCGCCCAGGCCGGGCCGAACAGCTTCGTCATCCTGGACGAGGTCGGCCGCGGCACCTCGACCTATGACGGCCTCGCCATCGCCTGGGCGGTGGTCGAGGCGATCCACGACCGGGCGAAATGCCGCTGCCTCTTCGCCACCCATTATCACGAGCTGACTCGCCTTGCGGAGCGGCTCGACGCGCTCTCGCTCCACCATGTCCGCGCGCGCGAGTGGAAGGGCGATCTCGTCCTGCTCCACGAGGTCGCGACCGGACCCGCCGACCGAAGCTACGGCATCGCGGTGGCCAAATTGGCCGGCCTGCCGCCGCCGGTGCTGGCACGGGCGAAATCGGTGCTCGCCAAGCTGGAGGTGGGCCGCGCCGCGACCG
>DASQJU010000231.1:0-5059 GCA_035630915.1 Allosphingosinicella sp. | reverse complement strand
GCTCGAGGGCGCGAAGTACAACATCCACGTCAACACGATCGCTCCGCTCGCGGCGACGCGGATGACCGAGGACATCATGCCCGCCGAGATTCTGGATCGGACCGGCCCCGAGAGCGTCGTGCCTGCCGCGCTCTTCCTCGTCAGCGACCAGGCGCCGAACAAGGTCACGCTCGCGGCCGGCGGCGGAGGCTTCGAGCGCGCCTATGTCACTTTGACCCGGGGCATCGCGGCCAGCCGCGGCGACCTCACCCCGGAGCTTGTGGCCGAGCGCTTCGAGGCGATCTCCTCCCGCGAGGGCGAGCTCGTTCCGGAAAGCGGCCTCGGCCAGGCGGCCGTCGCGCTGGGCCAGATCTGATAATGGCCGGAGGGCCGCTCGCCGGGCTCCGGGTCCTCGAAATCGCCGGCATCGGCCCGGGCCCCTTCTGCGGCATGCTGCTGGCCGATCTCGGTGCCGACGTCGTGCTCGTCGAGCGCATCCAGCCGGGCGAGGACGATTTCGATCTGGGCGCGGCGGCGATCCCCCACCGCGGCAAAAGGTCGATCGCGCTCGACCTCAAATCGCCTGCGGGCGTCGAGACGGTGCTCGCTCTGGTCGGGAAGGCCGATGCCCTGATCGAAGGGATGCGGCCGGGCGTGATGGAGCGGCTCGGCCTCGGCCCGGACGATTGCCTCGCCCGCAATCCACGCCTCGCTTACGGGCGGATGACGGGCTGGGGCCAGGACGGGCCGCTCGCCCACGCCGCCGGACACGACATCAACTATGTCGCCCTGTCGGGGGCGCTTTGGTATTCGGGCCAGCCCGGCGAGCCGCCGCTCACGCCTCCGACGGTGGTGGGCGATGTCGGCGGCGGCGCGCTCTATCTCGCGATCGGGCTCCTCGCGGCAGTGATGAGCGCCCGCGAGACGGGCCGGGGCCAGGTGGTCGACGCCGCGATCGTCGATGGCAGCGCCCATATGCTGAACCTGCTCATGACGCTCAGGGCGGCCGGCCAGTTGCAGGCCGAGCGGGGGCGCAGCCTGCTCGACGGGCCGCATTGGTATTCGACCTATCGCTGCTCGGACGGCAGGTTCGTCTCGGTCGGCGCGCTCGAGCCGAAATTCTACGCCTTGCTGCGGGCGAAGCTGGGCCTCGGCGACGATCCGGTCTTCGCCAACGGCTACGACCCCGCATCCTGGCCGGACCTCAGGGAGCGTTTCGCGGCCCTCTTCGCAACCCGGACCCGCGACGAATGGAGCGCTTTGCTCGAAGGCAGCGATGCCTGCTTCGCACCGGTTCTTGATCCTGAGGAGGCGGCCGCGCATCCGCACATGAAGGCGCGCGGCGTTTATGTCGAAGCCGGCGGCTTTCTCCAGGCCGCGCCTGCGCCGCGCTTCTCGGACACCCCCGCAAATGTCCCGGGCCCAGTGCCTCGGCGCGGCGCCGACGCGGAGGCGATCCTGCGCGACTGGAGCTAGCTAGACCGGAACGGCCATATTCTTGACCGCGAAGACGGCCTGCCAGCTTTCAATCTCCGCGATCACCACGTCGTCCAGCGCGTGGGCGAGGCTGGCGACCTGGGCATAGCGCAAGGAGGGCTCGGCGCCCGAAAGCAGCTTTTCGATCCGCCCGCTCAGGCCCTCCAGCTTCTCGGCCGTGATCTCGGAGATCGACGCGAAACGGTCGAAATCGCCGAGATAGCGGATGCCGGCGAAGGCGCCGCCCAAGGCCGGCAAGGCAAGGCCAAGGAAGGTCAGCGGCTTGGCGAGCAGCTCGCCCAACTGCGCCGGCACAAGGCCGAAATAGGCCGCTGCGATCACCATCAGATAGACCGAGACCGTGATGATCGCGAGGACGAACATGCCTTCCGAGAGCCGATCGATCCGGTGGTGCACCCGCACGAGTTTCGCCGCTTTCTGCCGGTGGTAGTCGCGCTGCTGCTGGGAATGGCGGGCGAGCAGCAGGACGAGCGCCGAGCGAAGATATTCCTGGGTCACGACGATCTTCGGCAGCCCGGTCGCGCGCAGCGCCTGGCGCGCATAGAATTCGGGCCATTGCGTGCCGGATCCCTGAGGCCAGCGGGCGACCGGCCGGGCCACGCCGAGCAGCAGGAGGATCGGCGCGTGGCGCAGATATTCGGCGACCCGCCGAGTCTCGAGCCAGCGGCCGTGCCAGCGGCGCTTTCGGCCCACGGTGGTGATCGCAACAATGGCCAGCAGCAACAGGAGCTCGGTCGCGGCGAACGGCCATTTCCAGTCCACGCCGACGAGCGGCAGATAGGCCACGCCCGAGATGACGGCCATGGCCGACAGCAGGAAATTGGTCACCATCCCGCCGCGATAGGCGTCCGACAAATAGGTCGAGAGGCCGTCGGCCCAGGCGAAGCGCCGCAGGATTTGGGCTTTCAGCCGCTCGACGAAGGCGCTGTCGGTGCCCGAAAGGGCGCGGGCCGAGCCCAGAAGCTCGGCGCCCGAGCCTTCGGCGATCGCGTCGGGCGTCTCATAATGCTCGACGAGGCTTCGAAAGAAGCGCCCGGCGCCGGCGCCGCCGAAGATCGTCTCGACCCGCCGATAGGCATGGAACAGCCGGCTGCTGCGCTTATGCCAGCGCTCGGAATGAAAGCGCGCGGCGCGCTCCGTATCTTCGAGATCCGCCGGACTGGCGATGGCCGCGACGAACGTCGCGACCTCGTCGCCGCTTTGCGGCGGGCCGAGCCGTTCGAGCGCGTCGGGGCCTTCGAGAATGTAGATCGAAGCTGGTTCGACGGCGCTGATCCAGATCACCGGTACGCCGTGGTAGAGCGCGGACTCGATCGAATGGCGAGTCCCGCCGATCGAGCCGGGCGTGGCCCCGTCCCAGATCGCGACCAGCAGGTCCGATTGCTCGATCATGATCCGCGCCGCCACCGCGGCCCGCTCGGAGGCGGAAATCGAATATTCCGTCGCGGCGTGCCGGTCGTCCGGCTTCTCCAGGTGCGCGATGAAGAGATCGGCGACATGATCGTCCTCTTCGGCGAGCTGGAACAGCTGCACCCGGCCGGCCATGTCGCGCATCGCCGCGGCCTGCGCCGCCACCTGTGGTGAGGGTTCGCCGTCGTCGTGAAGGAGGGCCCGCGCATCATCCTCGCCGACGTCCCGGCAATTAAGCGCGATGTTGAGCTCGAGCCCGAACGGGAGCGGCGCCACCACCTCCCAGTTCTGTTCCAGCGCGAGCTCCATGGCCATCATGTCGGCGCCGGGAGCAAGCAAGGCGTGGAGCCGGGTCTTGGCGCTGGAAAGCTTGGCGGCGGAACCATCCACCGCCGCGAACACCGCGCGCAGCGTCCCTTCGATCGCGGCGCGATTGGCGATGAAGGCCGCATTGCCGTCGCGATGGCCGGTGACGCCCAGGGAAAGCCGCGGAGGTGGGAGCTCGCTCGCCGGATGGTCACTCATTGAGCCAACGTAACGGGCCGGGCGGCGGGAACAAGTCCCCCTTCGGTTCGGTGGAACAAGATGTTACGGTGAGGCCGTTCGCTTCGGAGGGGCACGAGACGATGGCAGCCGGCGCAGGGGAAGACAGCAAGGCCGACGAGCCAGCGTCCGTCTTCGTCAGCTATGCCCGCGCCGATCAGAAAGCCGCACTCCCCGTCATCCATGCGCTGGAACAGGCCGGCTTCCCGGTTTGGTGGGACGGCAAGCTCGAGGGCGGCGAGCGCTATCTCGGAACAACCGAGGCCGCCCTCGAAGGTGCCAAGGCGGTCGTCGTCTTGTGGTCGAAGACGTCGGTCGCCTCCCATTGGGTGCATGACGAGGCGATGCGCGGCCGCGATCGCCGCTGCATCGTGCCGCTGACGATCGACGGCGCGCAGCCGCCGCTCGGCTTCCGCCAGTTTCAGACGATCGATCTGTCCCAGCGCGGCGCCAAGAGCCGCAAGGCCGGACTCGACGCGATGATCCATGCCGTCGCCGTGCTTCACGGCAGGCCGGTCGAGGACCTCGCGCCGGTGCGGGTCCGAGGCGTGAACCGCCGGGCCGTGCTCGCCGGCGGGGCGGCTGCGGCCGTGGCGGCGGGGGGCGGAATCGCCTGGTGGGCAGGGGTGCTCGGCGGGGAGGCTCCTGCGCGAAGCATCGCCGTGCTCCCGTTCGACAACCTCAGCGGCGATGCGGGCCGCGCCTATTTCTCGGACGGCCTGGCCGCGGAGATCCGCACCCAGCTTGCCCGCAATCCGATGCTCCAGGTGGCGGCGCAGACCTCGTCCAACCGGTTTCGCGACAGCAACGACGACGCGCGCACTATCTCGCATGCTCTGAAGGTCCGGTACCTGCTCGACGGCAACGTTCGAACCACGGGCACGCTGGTGCGTGTTTCGGCCGAGCTGATCGACGGGGAGACGGGATTCAGCCAATGGTCGCGCGCGTTCGATCGTCCACTCGCCGATCTGTTCGCGCTACAGGGGGAGATCGCCGATGCGGTGGCCGGCGCCCTGGCGGCGCAGATCGACCAGCAGCAGTCCGGGCGCGGCAGCGCCGGCGGCGGGGCGGGCGGTACTTCGAACCTCACCGCCTATGATTCTCTGCTGCGCGGCAAGGATTTGTTCGATCAGGCGATCGACGAGGCGAGCGATCGCGCCGCGCTCGCCCATTTCGACGCGGCGATCGCCGCCGATCCGCGCTACGCCTTGGCCTATTCCGCCCGCTCGCGCGTGCTTGCGGTGATCGGCAACCAGTACGACCAGGGCGATCGCCGCCGCGAAACCTACCGCCTCGCGATCGAAGCCGCGCAGCGCGGCGCGGCTCTGGCGCCGGACGTCGCCGAGACCCAGTCGGCGCTGGGCTTCGCGCTGTTCAACGGCCGGCTCGATGCCCGCATTGCGCGCGGGCCTATTGAACGATCGTTGGCCTTGGGCCGCGGCGACGCCGACATCCTCAGCCGCTACGCGCAATACAGCGCGCGCTGCGGCCGGATCGGGCCGGCCCGCGACGCGATCGCGCGCGCCGCCGCGCTCGATCCGCTCAACGCCCGCGTCCAGCGCTACGTCGGCGAAGTCGAATATGCGGCGCGGCGTTACGCGGAATCGATTGCGCCCTTCCGGCGCGCGCT